>NZ_JBFBJY010000106.1:0-20688 GCF_040702125.1 Kitasatospora sp. NPDC085895
CCCCCTCCTGGACGGCGACCACCCGGCCGTCCGGGAGGCGATCGTGCACGGCGTGCGCGCCGCCCGGGACCAGGCCCGCGAACTCGGCCACCACCTGCGGGGTGCCCTCGCCGTCCTGCCGGACGGCCGCGCCGTCGCCCGGGTCGACGCCGCACTCACCGCCCTGCTCGGCCCCGGCCGGCACACCGTGCTCGCCGCCGACGCCGGACCCGAGGAACGCTACCGGCACTGGCTCGCCGTCAACCGGGGCTCCGTCCGGGCCGTGATCGGCACCCGGGCCGCCGTCTTCGCCCCCGTCCGCGACCTCGGGCTGCTCGCCGTCTGGTCCGACGGCGACTCCAGCCACAGCGACCCCAACGCACCCCACCCGCACGTCCGCGAGGTCGCCCTGCTGCGGGCCGCCGACGAAGGCGCCGGCGTGCTGCTCGGCGGCCTCTCCACCACCGTCGAGGCGGCCCAGCTGGTCGCCACCGGCTGGGCCCGGCCGCTGACCGCAGACCGGGAGACCGTCCGGGCGCTCGCCCCGCGGATCCGCACCGTCACCGACCACGACCAGGCCCGGGACGCCGCCGCCCAGGCCGCCCGGCTGCCCTCGGTCGCCTGGGAGACCGCCCGCGACGCACTGACCCGCGGGCCCGTCCTCATCCAGGTGCCCCGGCGCGGCTACCTCCCCCGGCTCGCCTGCGGCCGCTGCCGCACCCCTGCCCGCTGCCGGCGCTGCGCCGGCCCGCTGGAGGCCGGCGGCGCCGACACCCCGCCGCAGTGCGCCTGGTGCGGAACGCCCGAGACGGACTGGCACTGCGTCGAGTGCGGCTCCTTCCGGATGCGCGCCCAGGTCGTCGGCGCCCGGCGCACCGCGGAGGAACTCGGCAAGGTCTTCCCCCGGGTGCCCGTCCGCACCTCCGGGCGGGACGCGGTGCTCGCCACGGTGCCCGGCACGCCCTCCTTGGTGATCGCCACACCCGGCGCCGAGCCCCTCGCCGAGGGCGGCTACGCCGCCGCCCTGCTGCTCGACGGCTGGGCCCTGCTCAACCGGCCCGACCTGCGGGCCGGCGAGGAGGCGCTGCGGCGCTGGCTGACCGCCGCGGCCCTCGTCCGGCCGGCCGGCGCGGGCGGCACCGTGGTGGTCGTCGCCGAGCCGACCGCCCGGCCCGTGCAGGCCCTCGTCCGGTGGGACCCGGCCGGGCACGCCGCGACCGAGCTCGACGAACGGGCCGAACTGCACTTCCCGCCGGTCTCCCGGATGGCCTCGGTGACCGGCGCGCCGCAGGCCGTCGCCGACCTGCTCGGACTGCTGCGGCTGCCCGAGGGCGCCGACGTCCTGGGGCCCGTGCCGGTGCCCGCCGGCCGCGGCGAGGAGCTGGAGCGCGCCCTGATCCGGGTCGCGCCCGGTCGCGGGGCGGCGCTGGCCACGGCGCTCAAGGCCGCGCAGATCGCGCGGATGGCGCTGCGGACGGGGGAGCAGGTACGGATCCGGGTCGACCCGCCGGACATCGGCTGAGGCGGGGCGGTTCCGGGCTCGGTCGGGGTGCCGGTCGGCGGGGTCGTTTCGTGTCGGTGGGTGGTGGGTGTCGGGCGGGGTGTGCTGGAGGTGCCCGGGTGAGGCGGGGCGGGCCCGGGGCCCCGGACGCCGTGAATGGTGATCACGCCGTGACCTGCGGCGGGGTGGTGATCACTAGGGTGGGCCCGTGCCGATCAGCGACAGTGCGCCGGGCCCGGAGGGGCCGTCCGACGACCCGTTCGACGTGGTGCTGGACGAGGACTTCGTCCGCGCCGCGCCGGTGAAGGAGGGCCCGGTGCCGGGTCTGCTGCGGCCCGGCGCACCGCCGCCCCCGCCGAAGCGGGTGTGGCCGCGGAACGCCGCGCTGGCCGCGGCCGCCGCGGTGCTGACCGTGATCGCCTTCCAACTGGTGGGCCCGAAGGACGACGGGAAGCAGTCGGCCGCCACCGTCACCGCCGGCGCGACGGCCGCCACCGCGTCCGCCGCGCCGTCCGGGTCGGCCGCCGCCCGGCTCTCCGGCCGCCCGCCGGCGCCGCTGGCCGAGCTCTTCCCCGCCACGGTGAAGACCGCGTCCGGCGCGGTGTACACCAGGGTCGCGTCCAAGGACCTCGGCACCTGCCCCGAGCCGACCTCGGTGGGCCCGGACCTCGCGGCCATGATCGCCGAGAGCAAGGGCTGCCTCGGCCACCAGGTCGCGCTGTACAAGGACGCCCGGAACAACCAGTTCAACCTGGCGGTCTTCACCATGAAGGACCAGGTCGACACCGTGAAGCTGGTCACCCGGCTGGGGCTCAACTACGACTCGTACCAGGTCGGCGCGCAGGCGCCGCCGCCCGGATCCGGCCTGCCGACGCTCGCGGCGGACAGCGGTCTGGTGCAGGCCTTCTCCGGGGTCGGGCGGGCCGTGGTCGCAGGCCTCGGGCAGTGGTCCGACGGCCGGGTCGCCGACTACGGCGACCTGATGAAGCTGGTGGAGCCGCTGCTGAAGGACGTCACGGACCGGGCCAGGGCCTACGAGATCCGCGGCTGACGGGCCCGCCCCGCGGCCTGCGCACGCCCGGGTGGGGGGGCGACGGGCCGCGGTTACGGCGGGTCCGCGGTGCCCGGGCGGGCCTCAGCGGGCGGCGCGGGCGTTCGGCTGGGCGGTCAGGCTGCCCTGCCGGGCCTGCGGCACCGTCCGGGGGAGGGGGCCGGGCACGGGCACGGGCACGGGGGCCTCGGCCCGCTCGTGGAGCGGCTCGGGTGCACGCTCGTCGTGCGGCGCCGGGACGGAGGCCGCCGCGAGCAGCTCGGTGGCCGGCCGGCGCATGCCGTACCGGCGGTGCACCGCCTGCTTGGTGACGCCCAGCGCGGAGCCCACCGAGTCCCAGGAGAAGCCGAGTGCCCGGTCGAACTCGACCGCCGCCGCCACCAGCGTCTCCACGCTCTCGCGCAGCTCCTGCGCCAGCCGGACGGTCGGGGCGGGCGCCCGCCCGTACACCACGAAGCCCGCCGAGGTGCTGGGCCGCCGGGGCCGGTAGACGTTGCCCAGCTGGGCGGTCAGGGTGCGCAGCGCGTCCACCTGGCGCCTCACCCGCTCGATGTCCCGCACCAGCAGGTGCAGGCTCGCCCGCGCCCGCGCATCGTGGTTGATCTGCTCGGCCATGGCCTCTGCGCCACCTCTCCGTACGGTCGGCGTGGACCGCGACGCCGTGCGTCCCGGTCAATTCCACTTGACCAACGCCCGACCCCTGGCCCGGGTAACGCGCCCGTCCGAGAAGGTCGGTGGGGCACGACCCGGACGGGCCGCCGGGCGGCCCCGGCGCACGCCCACCCGCGCCGACCTCGCCGAACCCCGGCCCGGCGCACGGAGCCCATTGCATAGACTCTGCAGGTACGCCTCCCTGCCGCCGACGTCCCGAGGAGCCCCCGCAGCCATGGCGATCCAGCCGATCAGGATCTTCGGCGACCCGGTGCTCCGGACGAAGGCCAAGCCGGTGACCACCTTCGACAAGGAACTGCGGCGCCTGGTCAAGGACCTCACCGACACCATGCTCGACGCCCCCGGCGCCGGCCTCGCCGCGCCCCAACTGGGCATCTCCCTGCGGGTGTTCACCTACAACGTGAACGGCGTGGTGGGCCACCTGATCAACCCCGACCTGTCGCTCACCGACGAGGAGCAGGACGGCCCCGAGGGCTGCCTGTCGCTGCCGGGCCTGCGCTTCGACACCAAGCGCGCCCACGGCGTCGTCGCCAAGGGTTTCAACATGTACGGCGACCCGGTGACGATCGAGGGCACCGAGCTGCTCTCCCGCTGCATCCAGCACGAGACCGACCACCTCGACGGCATCGTCTTCATCGACCGCCTCGACCGCGAGACCCGCAAGGCCGCGCTCAAGGCGATCCGCGAGGCCGACTGGGGCGACGGCCCGGCGCCGACCGTCCGGATATCGCCGCACTCCACCTTCGGCTCCGCCCGCTGACCACCTCCTCCACCCGCCGGGCCGCGCGCCCGCCGGGCCGGAGCACGCCCCCTCCGAGAAAGGCACCCATGCGCCTCGTCTTCGCCGGCACCCCCGAGGTCGCCGTCCCCGCCCTGGACGCCCTGCTGGCCTCCGACCGGCACGAGGTGGTCGCCGTGGTGACCCGCCCCGACGCGGTCTCCGGCCGCGGCCGCCGCACGGTCGCCAGCCCGGTCGCCCGGCGAGCCGAGGAGGCCGGCATCGAGGTGCTGCGGCCGGCGAAGCCCAGCGACCCGGACTTCCTCGCCCGGCTCACCGAACTCGCCCCGGACTGCTGCCCGGTCGTCGCCTACGGCGCCCTGCTGCGCCCCGCCGCCCTGGAGATCCCCCGCCACGGCTGGGTCAACCTGCACTTC
The DNA here is from genome assembly GCF_040702125.1 of Kitasatospora sp. NPDC085895. Lineage (NCBI taxonomy): Bacteria > Bacillati > Actinomycetota > Actinomycetes > Kitasatosporales > Streptomycetaceae > Kitasatospora > Kitasatospora sp. NPDC085895. The sequence goes on from NZ_JBFBJY010000106.1 coordinate 4,359, forward strand.
TCGCTGCTGCCCGCCTGGCGCGGCGCCGCCCCCGTGCAGCACGCGGTGATGGCCGGCGACGAGGTCACCGGCGCCTCGACCTTCCAGATCGAGGAGGGCCTCGACTCCGGCCCGCTCTACGGCGTCGTCACCGAGGAGATCCGGCCCGCCGACACCAGCGGCGACCTGCTCACCCGGCTCTCGCACTCGGGCGCCCGGCTGCTCGCCGCCACCATGGACGGCATCGAGGACGGCACCCTGCACGCCGTGCCCCAGCCCGCCGAGGGCGTCACCGTCGCCCCCAAGATCAACGTCGAGGACGCCCGGATCGACTGGAGCCACCCGGCGCTGCGCGTCGACCGGCTCGTCCGCGGCTGCGCCCCCGCCCCCGGCGCCTGGACGGTCTTCCGCGGCGAGCGCCTCAAGCTGGCCGGCCCGGTCACCCTGCTCCCCGGCTCCGCCGAACTCGCCCCCGGCGAGATGGCCGTGGCCAAGCACAGCGTCCGGGTCGGCACCGGCAGCCACGACATCGAGCTCGGCGAGGTCCAGCCGCAGGGCAAGAAGCAGATGCGCGCGGCAGACTGGGCCCGGGGGGTCCGCATCGAGTCCGGCGAGCGACTCGGCGACTGACCCGTTCCGGACCGCCCCACCTCTTCGCCCGCCAGACCTTCCGTCCGCAGCACATTCGAGGCACCACGTGACCACGCCCAGCGCCAAGCGCGCCCCCCGCCCGCACCGCCGCCCCAAGAAGGACCCGGCCCGGATCGTCGCCTTCCGCGCCCTGCGCGCCGTCGACGAGCGCGACGCCTACGCCAACCTCGTCCTGCCGCCGCTGCTGCGCGAGGCCGAGCAGAAGGGCATGGAGCGCCGCGACGCCGCCCTCGCCACCGAACTGGTCTACGGCACCCTGCGCCAGCAGGGCACCTACGACGCGATCATCGCCGCCTGCATCGACCGGCCGCTGCGCGAGGTCGACCCGCCGGTGCTCGACGTGCTCGCGCTCGGCGCCCACCAGCTGCTCGCCACCCGGATCCCCAGCCACGCCGCGGTCTCCGCCACCGTCGAACTCGCCCGGGTGGTGCTCGGCGACGGCCGGGCCAAGTTCGTCAACGCGGTGCTCCGCCGGATCAGCGCGCAGGACCTCGACGCCTGGATCGAGCAGGTCGCCCCGCCGTACGACGAGGACGCCGAGGACCACCTCGCGGTCGTCCACTCGCACCCGCGCTGGGTGGTCTCCTCGCTCTGGGACGCCCTCGGCCGCTGGCAGCCGGACGCCTCCGGCCGCGCCGCCGTCGAGGACCTGCTGCGCGCCGACAACGACCGGCCCGAGGTCACCCTCGTCGCCCGCCCCGGCCGCGCCACCGTCGACGAACTCCGCGAGGCCCTGCCGGAGGGCGTGGACGGCCGCTGGTCCCCGTACGCGCTGCGGCTCGCCGAGGGCGGTGACCCGGCCGGGGTGACCGCCGTCCGCGAGGGCCGGGCCGGCGTCCAGGACGAGGGCAGCCAGCTGGTCGCCCTCGCGCTCGCCGCGGCGCCGCTCGACGGGCCGGACAGGGTCTGGCTGGACGGCTGCGCCGGACCCGGCGGCAAGGCCGCGCTGCTCGGCGCGATCGCCGCCGAGCGCGGTGCCGCCCTGGTGGCCTCCGAGAAGCAGCCGCACCGCGCCCGGCTGGTGGCCCGCGCGCTCGCCGGCAACCCCGGCCCGTACACCGTGATCGCCGCCGACGGCACCCGGCCCGCCTGGGCGCCCGGCAGCTTCGACCGCGTCCTGGTCGACGTGCCCTGCTCCGGCCTCGGCGCGCTGCGCCGCCGCCCGGAGGCCCGCTGGCGCCGCCGGCCCGAGGACATCGCCGGCTTCGGCCCGCTCCAGCGGGACCTGCTGCGCGGCGCGATCCGGGCCGCCCGGGTCGGCGGCGTGGTCGGCTACGCCACCTGCTCGCCGCACCTCGCCGAGACCCGTGCCGTGGTCGACGACGTGCTGCGCGGCGAGAGCGGCGTGGAGTGGATCGACGCCCGGCCGCTGCTGCCCGGCCTGCCCGGGCTCGGCGAGGGCCCCGACGTCCAGCTCTGGCCGCACCTGCACGGCACCGACGCGATGTACCTCGCGCTCCTGCGGCGCACCGCCTGAGGCCTCGCGCCCGGCGGCCGCACCCGGCGGCCGCGGGCGGGCGGTCCGTGCGGGGCCGTCCGGGCGGGCGGAATTGATCCACCGCCTGAACGAAAACCTGGACAGCGGCCGCCGGTGTGGCCGAGGGTGGGAATCATGGAGTTCACCCACCTCGGCCGCACCGGCCTCACCGTCTCCCGGCTCTGCCTCGGCACCATGAACTTCGGTCCGCACACCGAGGAGGCCGACGCCCACCGGATCATGGACACCGCCCACGAGCTGGGCATCAACTTCTTCGACACCGCCAACGTCTACGGCTGGGGCGAGAACAAGGGCCGCACCGAGGAGATCATCGGCAACTGGTTCGCCCAGGGCGGCGGGCGCCGCGAGCGGACGGTGATCGCGACCAAGCTCTACGGAGACATGGGGGAGTGGCCCAACGAGGGCCGGCTCTCCGCGCTCAACATCCGCCGAGCCGTGGACGCCAGCCTCAAGCGGCTGCGGACGGACCACATCGACCTGTACCAGATGCACCACGTCGACCGGGCCGCTCCGTGGGAGGAGATCTGGCAGGCGATGGAGGTGCTGACCGCCCAGGGCAAGATCATCTACGTGGGGTCGAGCAACTTCGCCGGCTGGCACATCGCCCGTGCCCAGGAGACCGCCCGGGCCCGCAACTTCCTCGGCCTGAGCAGCGAGCAGTCGCTCTACAACCTGCTGGAGCGCAGCGTCGAGCTGGAGGTCCTGCCCGCCGCCCGGCACTACGGTCTCGGCCTGATCCCGTGGTCGCCGCTGCACGGCGGCCTGCTCGGCGGAGTGCTCCGCAAGGAGCGCGAGGGGGTCCGCCGGGCCTCCGGCCGGTCCGCCGAGACCCTGGAGAAGCACCGCGGGCAGATCGCGGCGTACGAGGACCTCGCCGCCGAACTCGGCCACGAGCCCGGTGACGTGGCGCTGGCCTGGCTGCTCTCCCGCGAGGGCGTCACCGCGCCGATCGTCGGCCCGCGCACCCTGGACCAGCTGCACGCCGCCAACCGTGCGCTGGACGTGGCCCTGGACGCCAAGGCGCTGGAGCGCCTCGACGAGATCTTCCCGGGCCACCGCGCCGCACCGGAGGACTACGCCTGGTAGAACGGATGTCCTGCCCGGGCGGCCGAGTCCGGGCAGGACGCGGGGGAGGGGTGGCGCCATGGAGGCGCAGCGGCGCGCGGTGCCGAGGTCGGTGTGGGTGGTGACCGGGGTGTTCGCCGCGTTCTGGGCGGTCGTCCTGGGCGGGTGCACGCTGGTCGTCCAGCGGGACGAGGCGCGCGCGGAGGACCGGTACACCTCGACCGACTGGTTCGACGAGGTGTTCCCCCGGCTCGGGCCGGCCGTCTCCGGCACCTGGCGGTCCACCGACGGGCCGCGCGACCTGCTGCCCTCGCCGGACCCGGGGCTGGCCGGCTTCTTCCGGCTGCCGCCCGGCCGGATCGCCGAACTGACGGCGGGTCGGGAGTGCGCGCCGCTGGCGGCACCGGACCTCACCGGCGACTGGCAGAAGGAGCTCGCCGGGAAGGGGCCCGAGGGCGCGTCCTGGATCGGCTGCCCCTCGCTCGACGCCGAACTGGCCCCGCAGGCCCCGGCCCACGCGTCCTTCTGGCTCGACCGGGCGTCCGACACCGTCTACGTCCTCGGCATCGACCTCTAGGCCGTCTCCTTCGGATCTCGCCGGCCCGCGGGTGCCGGAGCGGTCCCTGCTGCGCGAGTTATTGACGGTCAATCTAATACGGTCTACGGTCCTGGCAGACCCCACCCGAGCGACCGAGGAGCGGACCCCCATGGCGACCACCGCGCGCAAGGCCACCGCAGCCGTCCTGGAGGAGCGCGACGTGCAGCGCCGGCGCACCGCCGAGCGCCTGCTCGCCTCCTCCGCGAAGCTGTCCTTCGATCCGCTGAAAGACGTCGACTGGGACAGCCTGCCCGTGCCCGGCGCCTACTACATCGCACCGCAGCGGATCTCCCTCTACGGCACCGACCTGTGGGAGCGCCTCAGCGAGGAGCAGCGGATCGAGCTCAGCAAGCACGAGGTGGCCGCCGTCGCCAGCGTCGGCATCTGGTTCGAGGAGATCCTCATGCAGATGCTGCTGCGGCACGCCTTCGACCGGGACCCGACCACCGCGCACGTCCAGTACGCGCTGACCGAGATCGCCGACGAGTGCCGGCACTCGGTGATGTTCGCCCGCATGATCGCGTGGATGGGCGCGCCCGCCTACGGCCCGGGCCGGCTCGCCCACGAGCTCGGGCGGGTGTTCAAGGCGATCTCCACGCACAGCCAGACCTTCGGCGGGACGATGTACGTCGAGGAGATCCTGGACGCCTTCCAGCGCGAGATGATGGCCGACGAGTCGCTCCAGCCGCTCTCCCGCCAGGTCGCCCGGATCCACGTCATCGAGGAGTCCCGGCACATCACCTACGCCCGCGAGGAGCTCGTCCGCCAGGACCTCGGGCCCGTCCGCCGCCGGGTCGAGCAGCTGCTGATGGGCATCGTGATCCACGTCGCCACCACCCACCTGATCAACCCGAGGGTGTACGCCGCCGTCGGCATCGACCCCAAGGAGGGCCGCCGGGCCGCGAAGCGCAACCCGAACTGGCGGGCCGCCAAGACCGAGATGGCCGCCAAGGTGGTCGGCGTGCTCGACCGCGCCGGGCTGGTCGGCCGCACCAACCGCTGGCTGCTGCGGGGCGCCGGCATCGTCTGAGCCGCGGGCCGGTGGGGCGCAGACGCACGGCCCGGACGTGCCGGGCGGCGTGCGCGTCCGGGCCCCACCGGCGAGGCGAGCCGTCCCGCCGTGCGTCAGAATGATCATTGTGCAGCCGATCAGCCACCCGGTTCCCTACTACGCGCAGTGGGAATCCCCCGAGCTCGTCCCCGACATCCTGGCCGGCACCGTCCTCGCCGAGGACGACCCGCGCTGGGAGGAGTCGGGCGCGCCGGACCCGGACGAGTACGCGTACTGGTCGTGGCGCGCCTGCGGCATGGCCTGCCTGCGGATGGCGCTCGACCACTGGTGGGGCGTCGCCCCGCCGATCGTGCGGCTCGCCGAGGAGAGCCGCGAGGCCGGCGCCTACGTCCGGCACCCCGACGGGCGGCTCGACGGGCTCGTCCACGCCCCCTTCGCGGCCTACGTCCGCGGGCGCTGGGGCCTGTTCGCGGACGCCCGCGCCCCGCTGCCGGCCGCGGAACTCCGCGGCCACCTCGACGCGGGCCGACTGCCGATGATCTCCGTCCACCCGTCGATCCGCGCCCTGGAAGCGGCCCCGCCCCGGACCGGCGGCCACCTGGTGCTCGCCGTCGGCGCGGACGACGACGCCCTGCTGATCCACAACCCCTCCGGCTTCCCCGGCGAGTCGCAGCAGCACGCCCGGGTGCCCTGGCCCGACCTGGAACGCTTCTACGCCGGCCGCGGCGTCGTCCTCGGGCCGCCCACCCCGCGCCGGGCCGAGTAGGCCGGAGCCCCGCGCCGGGCCGGGTGGGCCGGAACCCGTCCGGCCGAGCAGGTCCGGCACCCCCCGATCGACGGCCGTGTCGCGAAACCGCGAGCGGCCCACCCCACCGCCTTGGTCCAATACGGGACATGACTGCACAGCACCAGAAGGCCCAGCTGTTCCGTTCGCTCCACGACTCCGCCGCGCCGCTGGCCCTGGCCAACGCCTGGGACGCCGCCAGCGCCCGCCTGGTCGAGGCGGCCGGCGCCAAGGCCGTCGCCACCACCAGCGCCGGCGTCGCCTGGGGACTCGGCGCCGCGGACGGCAACCACCTCGACCGCGACCGGGCGATCGCCCTGATCGGCCGGGTCGTGGACGCCGTGTCCGTCCCGGTGACCGCCGACATCGAGAGCGGCTTCGGCGCCACCCCGGCCGACGTCGCCGCCACCGTCACCGAGGTCCTCGCGGCCGGCGCCGTCGGCATCAACATCGAGGACGCCCGCACGGACGGCGGCCCCGGCCTGCGGCCGACCGAGGAGCAGGCCGAACGGATCGCCGCGGCCCGCCGGGCCGCCGACGACGCCGGCATCCCCCTCTACATCAACGCCCGCGTGGACACCTACCTCCGCGCCGTCGGGACCGGGGAGACCCGGCTCAAGGAGACGACCGAGCGCGCCGCCGCCTACCTGGAGGCCGGCGCCACCGGCATCTTCGTCCCCGGCGTCACCGACCCCGCGGTCGTCGCCGCCCTGACCGCGGGCATCGACGCCCCCGTCAACATCCTCGCCGGCCCCGGCGCCCCGTCCGTGGCGGAGCTGTCCGGCCTCGGCGTCGCCCGGGTGAGCCTCGGCTCCTCGGTCGCCGAGGCCGCCTACGCGGTCGTCCGCAAGGTCGCCGCCGAACTGGCCGCCACCGGCACCTACACCGGTCTCGCCGACGCCCTGGACTACGGCGAGCTCAACGCCCTGATGAAGGGCTGAGACCGCTCGGCCGCCGCCCGCATCCCGGCCGCCCGCATCCCGGCCGCCCGCATCCCGGTCGCGGCCCGAAGGGCGTGCTCCCTTCCGGGCGGTGCGCCCACGGGTGCGGGCGGGCGGCCGTCCGACGGACGGCGCACGAACGCACCGGCCGCCGAAGTCTGAGATCATCCGGATGCCCGAGGCCGGCCGGAACCGATCCGTACGGCCGCGACCCCGCCCGGGAGGCCGCCGTGACCAGTGCCGAACCGCTGCCCGACGCGCCGCTGCTGCGCGCCGACGCCGTGGACGTGGTGCGCGACGGCCGCTACCTGCTGCGGGACGTATCCCTCACCGTCGAGGCCGGCCAGCACTGGGCGCTGCTCGGCGCCAACGGCGCCGGCAAGTCCACCCTGCTCGCCCTGCTCGGTGCGGTCTCCCACCCCACCCACGGCGAGGTCCACGTCCTCGGCCGGCGGCTCGGCCGGGTCGACATCCGGGCCCTGCGCACCCACCTGGGCCACGTCAACCCGCGCCACCCGCTGCGCTCCCCGCTGCCCGTCCGCACCGTCGTGCTGACCGGGCTCACCAACAGCATCGAACCCGAACCCCGGTGGCGGCCCACCGCCGAACAGTCCGCGCACGCCGAACACCTGCTGGACACCATGGGCATGGCGCACCGCGCCGACGACCCCTGGACGACCCTCTCCCAGGGCGAGCGCGGCCGCGCCCTGATCGCCCGGGCCCTGATGCCGCAGCCCCGGCTGCTGCTGCTCGACGAGCCCGCCACCGGACTCGACCTCACCGCCCGCGAACTCCTCCTCGGCAGCCTCGACCTGCTGCGCGGACGCCACCCCGGCCTCGCCACCGTGCTGGTCACCCACCACCTGGAGGAACTGCCCGAGACCACCACCCACGCCCTGCTGCTGCGCGAGGGCCGCTGCGTGACGGCCGGGCCGGTCGAGGAGGTCGTCACCACCGAGCTGATCAGCGCCTGCTTCGGACACCCCATCAGCATCGCCCGGCACGACGGCCGGTGGAGCGCCCGCGCCGCCCGGACGGCGCCCGCCGAGCTCTGACCCGGGTACCCCGGGCACCCCGGGCACCCCGGGCTCCACCAGTGCCGCGGATCCGGCTCAGCCCGCCGCCGGCAGACCGATCGGGTTGGCCTGCGGCAGCTCGGCCCGGCACACCGTGGCGATCGGGCGCAGCGCGGCCGCCAGCTCGTCCAGCTCGGAGCGGTGGAAGCCGTCCCAGACCCGGGCGGCCGCCAGGTCGGTGGCCGCCTCCAGCGCGCGGTGCCGGGCGCGGCCCTCCGTGCTGATCGTGCCGTCGCCGTGCAGCCAACCCCGTTCGGCCAGACGCGCCGTGGCGGCGTCCCACTGCCCGTCCGTCCAGCCGCGGTGCGGCTGCAGCACCTCGCGGCGGGTGTCCAGCGCGCAGCGCAGCACCAGCGCCTCGCAGCCGTCCAGACCCTCGGAGACCAGGGCGGCGACATGGCCGTCGCCGCGGTGCTCGCGCAGCACCGTCGTCGCCTGCCAGAGCCGGCCGAGCCGGTCCTCGGGGCGGGGCAGCGCCGCGTTGGCGGCGGCCAGCACCCGGCCGCCGCAGTCCAGTCCGTCGACCGCGCGCTCCAGCAGGTCCGCCGAGCGGTCGACCAGGTCCGGCTTCACCGCCTCCAGCACGCGCCCCAGGGTGCCCCGCGCCCCTGCGAGCCGCGCCTGCAGCGCCGCCTCCGGCGACGCCCGCCGCCAGATGTCCGGCAGGGCCCGCTCGACCATCGACGGCGCGAAGTTGAAGAAGGCGGCGGCCACCGGGGCCGCGTCCACCGGGCCGAGCGGGGCCGCCCGGCCGCCGAAGTAGCCGCGCCAGTAACCGCGCAGGCCGACCGCCTCGTAGGCGGCCCGGCCCTCCGGCGCGAAGTAGGTGAGGGCGTGCACCGGCTCGAAGAGCCACCACAGGGCACGGGCGGGATGGACGTGTTCGGCCACGGACTGACAGCCTCTCCGGAGCCGTGCGGCTCCTGGTGCGGGCCGGGGCGCACACGGTGCTGCCGTCGCCCCCCTGAGCGGACCTGCGGTGATCGGGTCTGTGATGCGGGTCACCCCGGAGCCCCGGCGTTCACCTCCGGCCACCGCTTCACGCGATGATGGGAGGAGGCGGCCGCAGACGAAACGCCCGCACCGAGCTGTGAAGGTACCCGGACATGGCGCAGATCAACCCCAGCATCCTCTCCGCCGACTTCGCCCGCCTGGCGGACGAGGCCGAGGCCGTCCGCGGTGCGGACTGGCTGCACGTGGACGTGATGGACAACCACTTCGTCCCCAACCTGACGCTGGGCGTGCCGATCGTCGAGTCCCTCGCCAAGGCCACCGACACCCCGCTCGACTGCCACCTGATGATCGAGCAGCCCGACCGCTGGGCCCCGCAGTACGTCGAGGCCGGCGCCGGCTCGGTCACCTTCCACGTCGAGGCCGCCGCCGCGCCCGTCCGGCTCGCCCGCGAGATCCGCGCCAAGGGCGCCCGCGCCTCGATGGCCCTGCGCCCCGCCACCCCCATCGAGCCGTACGAGGACCTGCTGCCCGAGCTCGACATGATCCTCATCATGACCGTGGAGCCGGGCTTCGGCGGCCAGGCCTTCCTGGACATCATGCTGCCCAAGATCCGCCGCACCCGGGAGCTGATCTCCAAGCACGGCCTCGACCTGTGGCTGCAGGTCGACGGCGGCGTCGCCCCCTCCACCATCGAGCGCTGCGCCGAGGCCGGGGCCGACGTCTTCGTCGCCGGCTCCGCCGTCTACAACGCCGCGGACCCGGCCGAGGCCGTCCGGGCCCTGCGCGCCCAGGCCGACGCGGCGACCGCCGGCGCCCACTGGGCCTGCCGCCACTGAGGCGGGCGCGGCCGTCCGGGCCGCGCACGGGCCGGAGGGCGGTCGGGGCTTGCCGGAAGGGCGGTCGGGGAGGCCGGACCTGACGGCCCGTAGAGTAGGGGCCCAAGATCGATCGGGGGAGGGGCCTTGGGAGCGAGCGGCGAGGAACGGACGGCCGGAACGACCGCGGAGGTCGGGAGGATCCCGGAGCAGTCCCGTGGGGTGCGGCGCGCGGTGCCCGGGGGCAAGGCGCCGGCCGGCGGACCGGAGGGTCCGCCGGCCGCGGAGCAGCCGGAGACCGGCACCGGCCGGCGCGGGTTCCTGCGGGCGCTGCTGGTCGCCGGCGTCGGCACCGCGGCGGTCGGCGGCGCCATGATCGAGGACGTGCTGCCCGGCGGTGCCCGGCTGCGCAGGGCCATCGGCATGACCGGCCCGGACGGCACCGTCCCGGCCGTCGAGCCCGGCCCCGTCCGCACCGACCAGCTCGCCTCCAAGGCCCGCGGCCGCCGCATCGAGCTGACCGTCGTCTCCCCGCCCGGCAGTACGCCCGGAGCCGACCTGCCGGTCTGCCTCGCCCTGCACGGCCGCGGCGGCTCCGCGGCGGCCCTCGTCGACCTCGGACTGCCGCAGTTCCTGGCCGCCGCCACCGCCGAGGGCGTGCCGCCCTTCCACCTGGTCGCCGTGGACGGCGGCGAGGCCACCTACTGGCACCGCCGCACCCCCGGGGACGACCCGATGGCCATGCTGCTGGACGAAGTCCCCGGCTGGCTCGCCGCCCGCGGCCTGGCTGCCCCCACCGGCGTGCTCGGCATCTCCATGGGCGGCTCCGGCGCCCTCCAGTACGCCCGCGCCCGCAACGGCGGACTCGCCGCCGCGGCCCTGCTCAGCCCCGCCCTGTTCACCTCCTGGGGGGACGCCCGGCCCGTCGACGCGTACCAGGACCGGGCCGACTGGGAGGCGCACGAGCCGCTGCGCCACCTCGACCGGCCGCTCACCCGCAGGCTCGCCGTCTGGTGCGGCACCGAGGACCCGTTCTGCCCGGCCGCCCGCAAGCTCGCCGACCGGGCCGCCGAGACGCACTTCCCGCGCGGCGCCCACACCGACGGCTTCTGGCGCCGGGTCCTCCCCGACGCCACCGCCTTCCTCGGCCAGGCCCTCGCCCGCCGGGCCTGAGGCGGGCCCTCCACGGTCCACCCGTGCCGCCCGCGGCTCGCCCGTCCCGCGCCTGCCGGGCCGCGGCCGGGTGCGGGGGGATACTCGCGGCATGAGCAACCTCGACGTCCGACCCGCCGCCTCCCGCTGCGGCGGCGAGGCCTCCGACGGTCCGGTGAAGCAGCTGGTGGCCGGCCGTCAGGTGCCGCTCGGCGAGTCGACCGTGGTGCGCCGGCTGCTGCCCACCCTGGGGCGGCGGATGGTCGGTGCCTGGTGCTTCGTCGACCACTACGGTCCGGACGACATCGCCGACGAGCCCGGCATGCAGGTGCCCCCGCACCCGCACATGGGACTCCAGACGGTGAGCTGGCTGCACGAGGGCGAGGTGCTGCACCGCGACAGCCTCGGCAGCCTGCAGACCGTCCGGCCGTACGAACTCGGCCTGATGACCTCGGGCCGGGCCATCGCGCACTCCGAGGAATCGCCGCGCGAGCACGCCCGGCTGCTGCACGGCGCCCAGCTCTGGGTCGCCCTGCCCGACGCCCACCGCCACACCGAACCCGCCTTCGAGCACCACGCCGAGCTGCCGGAGGTCACCGCGGGCGGGCTGCGCGCGCGGCTCCTCCTCGGCACGCTGGACGGGGCCACCTCGCCGGGCACCACCTACAGCGCCCTGGTCGGTGCCGACCTCGCCCTCCGTGAGGGCGCGGCCCACCGGCTGCCGCTGGAGCCGGGATTCGAGTACGCGGTGCTGTCGATGACCGGCAGCGTCGACGTGGACGGCGCCCGCGTCGAACCGGGCTCGATCCTCTACCTCGGCTGCGGGCGCCGCGAACTGCCGCTGCTCGCCCGCACCGACGCGGCGCTGCTGCTGCTCGGCGGCGAACCCTTCGAGGAGCAGCTCGTCATGTGGTGGAACTTCGTCGGGCGCACCGCCGAGGAGATCGCCGAGGCCCGAGACCAGTGGCAGGCGGGCGAGCGCTTCGGCGAGGTGCACGGCTACGACGGTGCCCGCCTGCGGGCCCCGGAGTTGCCGTCGATTCCCCTGAAGCCGCGAGGGCGTGAGCGCTGACCTGCGAAAACGCCGCATCAAGCACAGGCGGAAGGTGCCGTCGGTCGGCCCCTTCGAGGTGCCTCTTCTGCCGGGAGCAGAAGGGTGATCCGGCCTGCTCCCGACCTCAGGAAGACGCTGCCCGCAGTCGCGCCGAATCTCGTGTTCGGACGCGTGCGCAAGATGCGGGCGGATCGATGCTGACCTTTTGCTGACTTCCTGACATCGAAACAGGTGATCTTCGCTGCGGACTGCTCGCCGCCTTTCATGGGGACCGGCCCGCGGAGCAGGTGCTGCACAGCGGAGGCAGGGATCTCCCGTGCCGTGCCGACCACACGGGGCAGGGTTTCTTGATCGGTGGGGGGCGTCCCGCAGGAAACAGTCGTACGTCTGCCGGTCCGGCCGTGCCCGTGCTGACCGTCGTGACATGGAATCCCTCAGCTCGCCACTGCACTGTCGTCCTGCCTTGACGCGGAGGCGGCCGGCGGGCGGCGCAGCCGGACCGCGACAGTCTCGGCTTCGCACCGCGGGTCGAAGGCGAAAGCCGGTACGAAGCCCGTCTTCACTACGGCGAAGCCGGGCAAGCGGGCGGCGCCGAAGAAGCGCGTCACCGCTGGCGGCAAGGTGACAGCCGGGGACCTGCCGGAGCAGAGCAAGGGCGAGCTCGACAAACGAGCCACCGTCCTCGACGTCCCGCACCGTTCCGCCATGACCCGCGATCAGCCCCAAGGCGTTGTCGACGAGGTGGAGGAGGGCGCGGATGCCAGGAGCGGTCGTAGCGGCTCGTAATAGGCGCGGGATGTACCGCCCGGCCGGCGCCGGGTTTGTGTGCCCGTGGGCGGCCGGGGCGGCGCGGGGTCAGTCCGTCAGCAATTGGCTGCGCAGGTCGCGCAGGTCCTGCTTGTCGAGGCCGAGGCCCTGGCGCAAGTAGGCGTCGAAGGTGCCGTACTTGTGCTGCACCTCGTCGAAGCCGGCGGCGAGGTACTGCGGCCTGACGTCCAGCAGCGGCTTGTAGACGGCCTGGTACGCGGGGGGCAGGGAGGCCAGTACGGCGGCGTTCTCGGCGGCGCGGTAGGTGTTGCTGGCGAGGTAGTCGGCCTCGATGGTCTCGCGCGGCACGCCCAGAGCGGTGAGCAGGACGGCGGACGCCCAGCCGGTGCGGTCCTTGCCTGCGGTGCAGTGGTAGAGCACCGATTCGTCGTCGCGTTCCACCAGGGCGTCAAAGACCGTGCGGTAAGCGGTCTTGGCGCTGTCGGCGGACACCATGACGCGCTCGGCGTCGGTCATCGCGCGGACGGCCGCCTCCGGGGTGGTCACGTTGAAGGCGCCGGTGTCGGCGGCGCCCAGCACGTTGGCGTTCACTGCGGTGGCGCCGGCCGGGAGACGGTCCGGGCCGGACGTCTGCTCGGCCGGGGTGCGCAGGTCGAAGACGGTGCGAATGCCGAGCCGGCGGAGCTTGGCCAGGTCCTGGTCGGTGAAGCGGCTGAGGTCGCCGGAGCGGTAGACGACACCCATCCGCACCCAACGGCCGTCGGCGGTGCGGTAGCCGCCGGCGTCGCGGAAGTTGGGGGCCGAGGCGAGGTGCAGCGAGCGGTCGGCGACGACCAGCGCCTCGCCGCGGTCAGGGACGAGTTCGAAGTACCAGCGATCGGCGGCGGGCAGGCCGGTGACCGTGACGGTGGCGCTGCCGACTGCGCGGGCTACCGGGCGGCGGTGCCGGACAGAGCCGGGGTCGGTGCCGGCGTAGACCGTGACACCGCGGACGCCCGGTGCCGTCCAGGAGAGGGTGAAGCTGCCGTCTGCCTGCTGCGCGGCGCTCGCGGCGGTGAACGGGATGCGGTGGGCGGCCTGGTCCGCGGCCGCGGCCCGGGCGCCGACCGTGGTCGGGACGGCGCCGGCGAGCGCCGGCGTGCCGAGGGCCAGTGCACTGCTGAGGACCAGGGTGGCGCCTATGCGGGTACGGGAGTTGATCACGGTGTGGACCGTACGAAGGGCCGGTCGGCCGTCCGTGTCCACCGCCCGACCCTCCGGCAACAGTTTGTTGAAGATTCGGTTCTCCGAGCTGACGGAAGCCGGGCGATCGGAGTCCGGGGTGCACCCGGTGAAACGCAGGTCCGCGGCCGGGGGGCGTGGGCCGTCGAACAGCCCCGGATGTTCCGGCGGGGCTACGGCTAGGTGCACCAGGGCCGGTGTCGCGGACTAGCCGCCGGCCGAACGCTGGTCGGCGGCGTACGCCGAGGTGGAGCCGGAGTACGCCGCCGGGGCGGGCACCGGAAGCGCGCCGCACGGTTGCTCGGGGTCGTAATTGACCACCCGCTTCGACCGGTGGTAGCCCAGGGCGGTGAGGCCAGGCACCAGGGAAGGCCAGGGAACGGATGACGACGAATGAAGTGATCGGCCTCGTGCTGGCCGTGTTGGCGAGCCTGCTGTGCCTGGGGGGGGCGGCATGCGCGAGGCACGGGTGCAGGCGCGCCTGCGTCGGTACGGCGTGCACGCCGAGGGGGTGGTGGGACCATGAGATGCTCACCGGCGACGCCTTTCTGATTTCTGACGCTCGTCATCGAGTTCACCGACTGGCAGGGACGGGCCGTCGGGTTCACGGCCGTGGCGAGGGGGCCGAGGAGTGGAATGGATCTTGGAACCCATGCGTCGGTCGTCCATCCGTCCGAACGGCCCGGGAATGCACGGGTGTCCAGCAGGAAGCAGCGCCGAGCTCACGTCAGCTACTTTGCCGCAAGCGTGATCTTCTTCGGCGGCGCGGTTTGGGCGTGGCTCGGCCGCTGAACTTGTTCCCTCCTCGTTCTCGCCTCCGCCCCGACCTACGTAGGTGTGGCGCCAGTCGAACCCACTGCGCCTGGCCCGGAAGATCTTGCACGGCCGCGCCGGCCAGCTTTACCAGAACCACCAGGGCGGCATGGAAGGTCATGCACTGGTCGACCGCGCACGCAGGAGCGGGACCCCTGCCTGGAGGCTGGGGGCGCCGCGCGCTGATCTGGCCTGATCCATGAGAGAGCGTCGCCGAGTGGGGCCGGCGGATGGGCTCACCGGGTGGCGTTCAGCGGCAGAGGGTGCGCAGGGTGGCGAGGCGGTCCGCGGCGCTGTGGGTCGGGGTCGATGCTGGCCCCAGGCGACCCGCGCGTCCGGGCGGATCAGCACGGTGGTGACGTCCCGCCAGATCGGTTGGGCCGTTTCGGTGTCGACGGTCAGCGTGCGGTGCTCCAGGCGGTCGGCGGGGTGGGGTGTCCGTATCCCGTCGAGGTCCAGCAGCAGGGGTCGGCCGTGGTGCATCAGCGGGTGGGCGGTGGTCGTGCCTGCCGGGGTGGTCAGGGTGAGGCCGGAGGCGGGTGCCGTTCAGGGGGTGCGGGCCGCGCGGGGTGGCGGGGAGCGGGTCGTCGAAGCCGGCGGTCCGGCGGGCCCGCCGGTGGTTGGTGCGTGGTTCGGCGAGGGCGGCGGACCATACCTCGCGCAGGGCGATCTGTTCCGGGTTCGCCGCCGCGAACAGGGCGAGCTGGGCGCGGGTGTTGTCGATGACGGCGCGGGCGGCCAGCCGGCGTTCGGTGTCGTAGCTGTCGAGCAGTCCGTCGGGCGCCCGATCCTGGAGGGTGGCGGCCAGCTTCCAGCCCAGGTCGGTGGCGTCCTGGATGCCGAGGTTCATGCCCTGTCCACCGGCGGGGAAGAACACGTGGGCCGCGTCCCCGGCCACCAGCACCCGTCCGGCCCGGTACCGGGTGGCCTGGCGGGTGGCGTTGCCGTAGCGCGACAGCCACCGGGGGTTGCGCATGCCGAGGTCCCGTCCCAGCAGCGTGCGGGTCTGCTCGCGCACCTCTTCCAGGGGCAACGGTTCGCCGGTGCCGCGGTGCATCGTGGCCGTGGAGAGGCCCGCCAGCCGGTGGACGCCGTCGCCGATCGGGGCCGCCAGTAACGAGCCGGCCGGCCCGGTGGCGGCGAGCGGTCCGGCGGGCGGTTCGTCGAGTTCGACGTCGGCGAGCCACCCGGTGAGGGTGGTGTCCTGACCGGGGAAGCCGATGCCGGCCGCCGGGCGCACCGCGCTGCGGGTGCCGTCGCAGCCGACCACCCGGCGGGCCTGCACGGTCCGGTGGGTGGTGCCAGCCCGGGTCACCACCTCGACGGCGTCCGGTCCCTGGGTGAGCGAGACGACCTCCTCCCCCCGGAGCACGCGGGCGCCCGAGGCGACCGCGTGCTCCTCCAGGAGCTGTTCGTTGACGGACTGGCCGAGCGCCAGCATGAAGGGGTGAACCGCCCCGACCGTGGAGAAATCCAGCCGGTGGCCGCTGCGCCGAAGTGGCCGGTCGGTACCGGGGTGCCGCGTTCGATGAAGCGCTCCGCGAGGCCGCGGGTGGCGAAGGTGTCCAGCGGGCCGGCCTGCATGCCGACCGCGCGGGAGCGTCCGTCCGGTGCCGTCCGGCGTTCCACGACGGTCACCTCCACCCCGTGCAGGCGCGACTCTGCGGCGAGCCAGAGCCCCACGGGGCCTGCCCCGGCGATGAGCACGTCGAGCACGACGACCACTTCCTTTCGTATCGGAACGATGCGCTGGGACGGCGGCGCACCGGTGCGCCGGGACGGGGGCCTCGCGGCTTCAGTGGGGCGCGGTGCTCAGCGGGCGCTGCCGAGGTTCCGGTCGGTGTCGGCGCCTTCGAGCATGAGGGTGGTCTCCTCGATGCGGCGGAAGCGACCGTCGGGGGCGAACTCGGCGAAAAGGTAGACCTCCATGCGGACGGTGGAGCCGTCGG
>NZ_JBFBJY010000107.1:0-20600 GCF_040702125.1 Kitasatospora sp. NPDC085895
AGACCCCTGCGGCCGCCACCCGGGCACGCCGGCGGGTGGGGACCGACACCCGCCGGTGGAGGACCGCCGTCGGACCGGCCCGCTCGATCTCGTCGCGCCGGGGACCGGGTCGGACGCCGGGGACCGGGTCGCGAAGACCGGGCCACGAGGGCCGGGTCGCGAGAACCAGGTCAGACAGAGCAGGGCCGGCCGGAGCCAGGCCGGCCGGAGCCAGGAACGCGCCGCGGGCGCGGGAACACCCAGGAGAACGATCACCGTGCAGCTCGTCGTCGGCAGGATCGGCCGTGCCCACGGCATCAGGGGCGACGTCAGTGTCGAGGTCCGCACCGACGAACCCGAACTCCGGCTCGGACCGGGCGCCGTCCTGCTCACCGACCCGGCCTCCGCAGGCCCGCTGACCGTCGAGTCCGGCAAGGTGCACAGCGGCAGGCTGCTGATCCGCTTCGCCGGCGTCAAGGACCGCAACGCCGCCGAGGCGCTGCGCGGCACCATGCTGATCGCCGAGGTCGACCCGGAGGAGAGCCCCGACGACCCGGACGAGTACTACGACCACCAGCTGATCGGCCTGGACGTGGTGCTCACCGACGGAACCCTGATCGGCGAGCTCTCCGAGGTCGTCCACCTGCCGTACCAGGACCTGCTCACGGTCACCCGGCCGGACGGCAGCGAGGTGCTGGTGCCGTTCGTCGAGCAGATCGTCCCCACCATCGACCTGGAGAACCAGCGCGCCGTGATCACGCCGCCGGCCGGGTTGATCGAACCGCTGGAGTCCGAGACGGACGCCGGGGCCGGCCCGGTCTCCGAGGTCGGCCCCGTCTCCGAGGCGGGCTCGGGCTCCGAGGCGGGCTCGGGCTCCGAAGAGGGCTCGGGCGCCGAGGGCGGCGAGGAGTCGGCGGGCGGTGCCGGGCGTGAGTGAGATGCGGATCGACGTCGTCACGATCTTCCCCGAGTACCTGGAGCCGCTGAACGTCTCCCTGGTCGGCAAGGCCCGGGCGCGCGGCCAGCTGGACGTGCACCTGCACGACCTGCGCAGCTGGACGACCGACGTGCACCGCACCGTCGACGACACCCCGTACGGCGGCGGCCCCGGCATGGTGATGAAGCCCGAGCCGTGGGGCGCCGCCCTGGACGCCGTGCTCGCCCAGGGGCCGGAGGGAGAGGTGCCGACCCTCGTCGTCCCGACCCCGAGCGGCCGTCCGTTCACCCAGGAGCTCGCCCAGGACCTGGCCGGCCGCTCCTGGCTGGCCTTCGCCCCGGCCCGGTACGAGGGCATCGACCGACGGGTCATCGAGGAGGCCGCCACCCGGATGCCGGTGGTCGAGGCGTCGATCGGCGACTACGTGCTGGCGGGCGGCGAGGTCGCCGTCCTGGTGATGGTCGAGGCCGTCGCCCGGCTGCTGCCCGGGGTGCTGGGCAACGCCGAGTCCCACCGGGACGACTCCTTCGCGCCCGGCGCCATGGTCGATCTCCTCGAAGGCCCCGTCTACACCAAGCCCGCGGAGTGGCGCGGCCGCGAGGTGCCGGAGGTGCTGCTCAGCGGCCACCACGGCAAGATCGCGCGCTGGCGCCGCGAGCAGGCCTTCGCCCGGACCCTGGCCAACCGGCCCGACCTGGTCGACCGCTGGCGGCTCGGCTCCTTCGACAAGAAGGAGCGCGAGGCGCTCAACCTGCTCGGCCTGGTCTGGGACGAGGAGGCCGGCCGATTTCGGTCGACGGCCGGGGCTGTGGAAGAATAGGCGACTGTTGTCTGTCGCTGGGCGTCCCCCTCGGGGTCGCCACGTGGCCCGACGCGCCCGCCACAGGGGGTTCGTCGCCAGTCCATGCGGCCCGCAGCACCATCCTTTCTCACGACTTCCGTGGACGGCCTGTGGCGTCTGCGATGGAGAGCACCATGAGCAACAAGCTCGCTGCTGTCGACGCGGCCTCGCTGCGGTCCGACATCCCGTCCTTCCGTCCGGGTGACACCCTCAAGGTCCACGTCCGGGTCATCGAGGGCAACCGCTCCCGCGTCCAGGTCTTCCAGGGCGTCGTCATCCGCCGTCAGGGCTCCGGCATCGGTGAGACCTTCACCGTCCGCAAGGTCAGCTTCAACGTCGGCGTGGAGCGCACCTTCCCGGTGCACACCCCGGTCGTCGAGAAGATCGAGGTCGTGACCCGCGGTGCCGTCCGCCGCGCCAAGCTGTACTACCTCCGTGACCTGCGCGGCAAGGCCGCGAAGATCAAGGAGAAGCGCGACAACTGATCCGTCGTCCCGGTCCGCCGGGACACGGAGTCTCGGGCCGGGCGCACGCTCCCGGGCCGCAGGCCTTGGCGTTTCAGGCCCTGGGGATAAGCTCAGCCCGATGACCACGCACGAACCTTCCACGGACCGCGACGGATGGTCCGCACCCACCGGTGCGGACCATCCGGCGCGGTCCGTGGTCGTTCCCGCCGGTCCCGACCCGGATCCCGGTCCGGAACCGGCCCCGGAATCCGCCCCGGAACCGGCCCCGGAGGAGGACTCCGGCCGGGGCTGGGGCCGCGACCTCCTGCTGATCGCCGGGACGTGCCTGATCCTGCTGCTCGTGGTGAACGCCTTCGTGGCACGGCCGTTCGCGGTGCCGTCCGGTTCGATGGAGAACACCCTCCGGCCCGGCGACCGGGTGGTGGCCAACGAACTCGCCTACGCCTTCGGCGGGCACGTACGGCGCGGCGACGTCGTTGTGTTCGACGGGACCGGTTCCTTCCTGCCGTACGCGGACGAGCCCTCGGCCGGCCGACGGCTGCTGGACCGCCTCGGACTCGCTCCGGGAGGCGACTCGGTGTTCGTGAAGCGGGTGATCGGCGTGGGCGGCGACAGGGTGACGTGCTGCGGATCGGACGGACGGCTCAGGGTGAACGGGGTACCGCTGGACGAGAGCGCCTACGTGGCGCCCGGGGACGCGCCGTCGCGCGTGCCCTTCGACGTGGTGGTGCCGGACGGACGGCTCTGGGTGATGGGCGACCACCGCAGCGACTCCCGCGACTCGCGCGACCACCTCGGTGAGCCCGGGGGCGGCTTCGTCCCGGAGTCCAGGGTGATCGGCCGCGCCGAGTGGGTGGTCTTCCCGTTCGGCCGCTGGACTTCGCTCGACCGGCCCGAGGCTTTCGCCGCAACAGGGGGGACTGGTGGTCATGGGCACCCGAGGTAGGGGCAGGACGATCGAGGCCGAGCCGGAGCAGGGCCGCCCGAGCACCCCGGTGCGCGGCCGGGCCGACCGGCGCCGGACGGCCCAGCGGGCCGCCCGCCGCCGGCGGCGTTCGCTGCTGCGCGAGATACCCCTGGTGGTGGTCGTCGCGCTGGTGATCGCACTGGTGCTGAAGACGTTCTTCGTCCAGGTCTTCGTCATCCCCTCGGGGTCGATGGAGGAGACCATCCAGATCGGCGACCGCGTCCTGGTGGACAAGCTCACGCCGTGGTTCGGCAACGAGCCGGGCCGGGGCGAGGTCGTGGTCTTCCGCGACCCCGGCGGCTGGCTGGAGAACGACCGCAACCCGTCCGACGACGGGCCGGTGGTCAAGAAGGTCAAGCAGGTCTTCTCCTCGGTGGGCCTGCTGCCCTCCGACAACGAGCACGACCTGATCAAGCGGGTCATCGGCGTGGCCGGCGACACCGTGGAGTGCTGCGACCCCCAGGGGCGGGTGAAGGTCAACGGCAATCCGGTGGACGAGCCCTACCTGGCACCGGGCAACGTGCCGTCCCGCCAGCCGTTCAAGGTCACCGTGCCCGCAGGGCGGCTGTGGGTGATGGGCGACCACCGCGACCTCTCGGCGGACTCCCGCTTCCACATGTCCAACCCCGGCAACGGCACCATCCCGGTGAGCAACGTCGTCGGCCGGGCCTTCCTCATCGCCTGGCCGCTGCCGAGGCTCGGTCAACTCGACGTGCCGACGTCACTCTCCTCGATCCGGGCCGGTTCGGCACCCGGGTCGTCCCCGGTCACGCCCGCGTCGACCGAACAGGCACCCGCCGCGGCACTCCCCGCGCCGACCGGATTGGTCGGCCTTCCGCCGACTCCTGCGGAACCCTCGCTCGTTATGGGTGTGTTGGGCGTCCTTCCGTTCGCCGTCAGGCGGAGGTCGACCGGGCCACGGCGGACCCGCCGGTCCGGTTGATGGATCCGGCCGCCGTGTGGGAGCACGGGCGGGCCGATCGGGAGTGATAGAGAAGTGCTGGAATGCTCGGCGCATGGTCTCTCGTGACCTTCCCGGGTTCTCGGGTCGCCACCGGTGTCGGACGAGCCCCCTGCGGGCAGGCTGATGCGGGTCGACGGTCGGTTACGGAGCGTGGTGCCCGCTGTGCGGCACTGGTGAGCGCGGGCGCACGGGCGTCCGCACAGCAGGGAGGAGATGTCGTGGGGGATCTGGTGGTCGGTGCCCGCTCGGGCGCGCCGGAGCCCGAGGGCACGGGGGGCCGCGCGGTCCGGTCGGCCCAGTCCGGACAGGCCGTGCAGCCCGCCGACGCGGGCACGGCTGCCGCCGCCGGCGGTAGGCTCGTCGGTGCCCCGAACGACGCGGAGGACGTGGTGAGTGAGGCCGCGGAGGAGAACGACACCGCACAGGACAACCCCGATCAGGCCGCCCGGCGGCCGCAGCGGCAGCGGTCGTTCTGGAAGGAACTGCCGATCCTGATCGGCATCGCGCTGATCCTGGCGCTGGTGATCAAGACCTTCTTCGTCCAGGCCTTCTCGATCCCGTCCGGCTCGATGGAGCAGACACTGAAGATCGGCGACCGCGTCCTGGTCGACAAGCTGACCCCCTGGTTCGGATCCGAGCCGGAGCGCGGCGAGGTCGTGGTCTTCCACGACCCGGGCGGCTGGCTGAACGACGAGCCCACCCAGCAGAACAGCAACGCCTTCGTCCGCGGCATCCAGAACGTCTTCAGCTTCATCGGCCTGATGCCGTCGTCCAACGAGAAGGACCTCATCAAGCGGGTCATCGCGGTCGGCGGCGACACGGTCGAGTGCCAGGGCAGCGGGCCGGTCAAGGTGAACGGCGTCGCCCTGGACGAGCCGTACCTGTACCCCGGCAACACCCCGTGCGGCGAGAAGCCCTTCGGTCCGGTGAAGGTCCCGGAGGGCCGGATCTGGGTCATGGGCGACCACCGCGGCGACTCGCTGGACTCCCGCTACCACCAGGACCAGCCCGGTGGCGGCACGGTGCCGGTCAAGAACGTCGTCGGCCGCGCCTTCGTCGTCGCCTGGCCGATCGGCGACTGGTCCACCCTGCCGGTGCCGGACACCTTCGACCAGAAGGGCCTCTCCGCCTCCGCCTCCGCGCCGCTCCTGCCGCCGATGGCCGGGGCCGCTGCCGCCGTCCCGGCCGTCTGGTTGCTGCGCCGGAAGAAGCGCTGACCCGGGCGCCGGCACCGAAGCGGCTGCCGGCGCCGGAGCGGGGTGGGCGGGCCCCGGGAAACGATCCGCCGCCGACTCTTGCGCGAGCCGCGGTACCGACGAGTAATCTGCTCGGACGTGCCGCGGCTCGCCGGCTCTCCGGAGCCCGGTGCAGTGCCCGTACCGCAGGCGCGGACCACTCAGGAGCGAGCCGGCCGAGCCCGCACCGACCAGGAAGGTGCGACCGCGATGAGCAGTGTCACGGAGCGTCCGGCCACCGCGGCGACACCCCGCAGGCCCCGCCGGAGCATCGCCTCGCTGCTCCAGGGCGTCGCCATCGCCGTCGGCTTCGCGATGCTGGTCGGCGGATTCGCCTACCTCGCGCTGCAGTACCGGCCGTACCGCATCCCCACCACCTCCATGACGCCCACCCTGAAGAACGGCGACACCGTCCTCGCCCACCGGACGGACGGGGCGTCCGTCGGCCGCGGCGACGTCGTCGTCTTCAGCGAACCGCTCTGGGGCGGCGCCACCATGGTCAAGCGGGTGGTCGCCGTGGGCGGCGACACCGTCGCCTGCTGCGGATCGGACGGGCGCCTCACCGTCAACGGCACCGCCGTCGACGAGCCCTACACCGACCAGCACCTCGGCCCCGGCGAGGGCTACCGCATCACCGTGCCCGAGGGCCGGATCTTCCTGCTCGGCGACTCCCGGTCGAACTCGCTCGACTCCCGCAGCCACCTCGACCTCGCGAGCGGTACCGTGGCCGCGACCGACGTGGTCGCCCGCGTCGAGGGCATCGTCTGGCCCTCCGACCGGACGGCCGCCGTGCCGCGGACCACCGCCTTCGACGACGTGAAGGGCAGGCCCGCCTCGGCGCACGGCCTGCTCGTCCCCGCCGCCTACGCGGCGGTCGGCGGCGGAGCCCTCGTCCTCGCGGCCGGCGCCGCCGGCTGGGCGGTGTCGGTCGTCCGCTGGGTCGGCCGACGCACCCGCCGCTGACGCGGGCCGCTGTGGGCCCCGGAACCAGGAGGTGAGCGGATTGGCCGCCCTGCGCCGCCGCGCCGCCCGCGTGCTGCTGCTGGACCGCAGCGACCGGGTGCTGCTCCTGCGCGGGCTCGACCCGGCCGTCCCCGGCACCACGTGGTGGATCACCCCGGGCGGCGGGCTGGAGCCGGGCGAGGGCCTGCGCGAGGCGGCCCTGCGCGAGCTCGCCGAAGAGATCGGCCCGGCCGAGGTGGAGCTGGGGCCCGTGGTCGCGTACGGCACGGTGACGTTCTCCTTCCAGGGGCAGGCGTACGAGCAGGAGCAGTGGTTCCACCTGGCCCGGACCGAGGCCGAGCCGGACGCCTTCGGCCTCACCGCCGCGGGAACGGGCGCCACCGGCCCGGCGACCGCCGGCGACGGCGAGCACGCGCTGCTGCTCGCCGCCCGCTGGTGGACGGTCGAGGAACTGCGCGGCACCGCCGAGACGGTCTACCCGGCGGGCTTGGCCGAGCTGGTCGAACAGCTGGTCGCGCAAGGCCCGCCGGTCCCACCGGTACGGCTTTGACGGCGGGTGCGGTGGTCCACAATGGGGTGGACGTGACGAGTGAGGGGACGCCTGGATGAGTGCCGAAGACCTCGAGAAGTACGAGACCGAGATGGAGCTCAAGCTCTACCGGGAGTACCGGGACGTCGTCGGACTCTTCAAATTCGTGATCGAGACCGAGCGGCGGTTCTACCTCACGAACGACTACGACCTGCAGGTCCACTCGGTGCAGGGCGAGGTGTTCTTCGAGGTGTCGATGGCGGATGCGTGGGTCTGGGACATGTACCGGCCGGCCAGGTTCGTCCGCAAGGTGCGGGTGCTGACCTTCAAGGACGTCAACATCGAGGAGCTGGCGAAGAGCGACCTGGAGCTGCCGTCCGACGACGCGTCGTTCGGGAACTGAACGGCGAGACGACCGGCGAGGCCACCGGGGACGCGACCGGGGACGCCACTGGGGAAGCACCTGCTGCGCCGACCGGGACCGCGGATGCGTCGGCCGACAGCGACCGGCGGCATCGGCTGTCGGCAGCGGGCAGCGCCGCGTCCGGAGCACCGAGCATGGACGGGTCGGTCGCCCCGTGTCCAGAGCGGCACCGCAAAGCCACCCCTGCGAGGGACCCGGGTTGTCCACAGGCCCGGGTTGTCCACAGGTCCTGACACCGCGGCGCTCCCGCCACGGCCCGCACGGCAACCTCCGTGGCACGGAGGTGATGGCCGTGCAGAGTTCCAACAACGGTCTCGGCCGCTACGGCGAAGAAGTGGCCGCCCGCAGGCTCGCCCACGAGGGCCTGCACATCCTCGAACGCAACTGGCGGTGCGCCGAGGGTGAACTCGACATCGTCGCGCTGGACGGCGACACCCTCGCGATCTGCGAGGTCAAGACGCGTTCGGAACGCGCGTTCCAGCAGCCCACCGAGGGCATCGACCGGCCGAAGGCCGACCGGCTGCGCAGACTCGCCGAGCGCTGGCTCGCCGAACGCTGGCCCACCTACTTCGAACTGCTCGCCGAGCGGGTGACGTACGTGCCCCGGGGCGACGGACTGCTCGTGCCCTCGGCCGCACCGGACCACTCGACCCCCTCGGCTTCGGTCGGGCTCCCGCTGCCGGACCTTCCGGACCGGGATCCGGTGGACCTGGACCATGTTGCGGGTGCGGGTGTGCGGCCGAGGATGAAGGCCGCGAAGCGCACCGGGAAGGCGGCCCGGGAGCACTCCGAGCCACAGGACGCGGCACGGACCGACGAGCAGTCCGAGCCGCCGGACGAGCGGGCAGCCGAGCGCCCGGCCGGCGGGAAGGGCCGGGCCCGGAAGCGGACCGCGGCGAAGCGTGGCGGCACCGCCGCCTCGGACGCAGCAGCCCCCGGCGCCGGTCCGCCACCACCACCGCCCGGCGGCGTCCGCATCGATCTGGTGGCCGTCGTCAACCGGGCCAAGGGCGCGGCCCTGGTCGAGCACCTCCGAGGGGCGCTCTGACATGACCTTCGCCCGTACCTGTTCGGTCGCACTCGTCGGTGTCGACGGCGTGGTGGTCGAGGTCCAGGCCGACCTCGAACCCGGCGTGGCCGCGTTCACCCTGGTCGGCCTGCCCGACAAGGCGCTCTCGGAGGCCCGCGACCGCGTCCGCGCCGCGGTCGTCAACAGCGGCGAGAGCTGGCCGCAGCGCAAACTCACCGTCGGCCTCAGCCCGGCCTCCGTGCCCAAGAGCGGCAGCGGCTTCGACCTGGCCGTCGCCTGCGCCGTACTGGCAGCCGCGGACCGGATCGACCCGGCCGCCATCGCCGAACTCCTCATCATCGGCGAACTCGGCCTGGACGGCCGGGTCCGGCCCGTCCGGGGCGTCCTGCCGTCCGTCCTGGCAGCCGCCGACGCGGGATACCGCCAGGTCGTCGTGGCGGAGCAGACCGCGGCCGAAGCCTCGCTCGTACCGGGCGTCTCGGTGATGGGCGTCCGCAGCCTGCGCCAACTGATCGCAGTGCTCACCGACGCACCCCCACCCGACGACGAGCCCGACACGCTCGCCGGCCGGCCGAACCCGTTGCTGGCCGGGCTGCTGCTGCCCGGTATCGGTGTGCGCGACATCGCCGCGGAGAACACGATCCGGCCCGACCTCGCGGACGTCGCCGGCCAGTACGAGGCCCGCCACGCCCTGGAGATCGCGGCCGCCGGAGGCCACCACCTCTACCTGAAGGGGCCACCAGGCGCCGGCAAGACCATGCTGGCCGAGCGCCTGCCCGCGCTGCTCCCGCCGCTCACCGAGAAGGAGGCGCTGGAGGTGACGGCCGTGCACTCGGTCGCCGGACTGCTGCCGCCCAACCGGCCGCTCATCGACAGCCCGCCCTACTGCGCGCCGCACCACTCCACGACGATGCCCGCCATCGTCGGCGGCGGCAGCGGGATGCCCCGGCCCGGTGCCGTCTCCTTGGCCCACCGCGGGGTGCTCTTCCTGGACGAGGCGCCGGAGTTCCCGGTGCGCGTCCTCGACGCACTGCGCCAACCGCTGGAGTCGGGCGAGGTGATGATCGCCCGCGCCGCCGGGTCCATGCGCCTGCCGGCCCGGTTCCTGCTCTGCCTGGCGGCCAACCCGTGCCCCTGCGGGCGCCACTCGATCCGCGGAGAGGGCTGCGAGTGCACCCCGACGACGGTCAACCGGTACCAGGCCCGGCTCTCCGGCCCCCTGCTGGACCGCGTCGACCTCCAGGTCCAGGTCTCCTCCGTCTCGCGGGCCGAACTGATGACCCGCGACAACACGGCGGAGTCCACCGACGTCGTGGCCGCCCGGGTGCTGGCCGCCCGCCACCGCGCGGCCGCCCGGCTGGCCGAGACTCCCTGGCGCACCAACGCGGAGGTCCCCGGCCACGAACTGCGGACGCGTTGGCGACTGCAGCCCGACGCGCTCACCGACGCCGAACGGGATCTGGAACGGGGACTGCTGACGGCCCGCGGGCTCGACCGGGTGCTCCGGGTGGCGTGGACGATCGCCGACCTCTCGGGCCGCGACCGACCCGGCCGGTCCGACGTCCGGACGGCGCTCGCCCTGCGGACGGGCGTGCACCGCGGCCCGATGGCCGAGCGCCCGCGACTCCCGCGCGACACCCACCACGACCACGGCGACTGCATCGCCGACCCGTGACCGCCCCGCCGACCGGACCGGCCCCGGCACACGGCACACGGCCCATGGCGCACGGCTCATGGCGCACGGCCCATGGCGCACGGCACGCAAAACATCGACACATCGACACATCAACCGAGGACCAAGGACCGAGGAGTCCGGCATGGACAGCACCAGCAGCACCTCCACGAGTCCGCCCCGCACGACCGACACCGAGGACGTCCGTCCGGACAGGTGCCCACCGGGTGACGCGGCGCGGGCGTCGCCGCCCGGGGGAGGCCCGGCTCCGTCACCCGAGCGCCTGGCCCGAGCGGCCCTCACCCGGCTGACCGAGCCCGGTGACGCGGTGGTGGGGCGCTGGCTCGCCGAACTCGGGGCCACCACGGTGGTCGACGTCGTCCGGGGCCGGCTGCAGCCCGGTCCGTACGGCCTCGACCCGGGCCGGGTCGGTGACTACCGGGCCCGCTGCGCGGCGCTCGATCCCGTCGCGGACCTCCGCCTCGTCCAGGCGCACGGCGGACGGTTCATCATTCCGGGCGACCCCGAATGGCCCAGCCAGCTGGACGACCTCCGGGAGGGCCGTCCGGTCGGCCTCTGGGTGCGGGGCACCGGGTCGCTCCGGTTGCTGGCGCTGCGCTCCGTCGCCCTGGTGGGCTCCCGGGCGTGCACCGCCTACGGCGCGCACGTCGCCGGCGAGATCGCCTCGCAGCTGGCCGAACGCGGCTGGGTGGTGGTCTCCGGCGCCGCCTACGGGATCGACTCGGCCGCCCACCGGGGCGCCCTCGCCGTCGGCGGCGCCACCGTCGGCGTCCTCGCCTGCGGGGTCGACATGAGCTACCCGCCCGGGAACACCGAACTGATCCGCCGCATCTCCGAGCAGGGGCTGCTGGTCAGCGAACTGGCACCGGGAGTCCATCCCAACCGCTTCCGGTTCGTCCTGCGGAACCGCGTCATAGCGGCGCTCACCCGCGGCACGGTCGTCGTCGAGGCGGCCGTCCGCAGCGGCGCCCTGAGCACCGCCCGCCGGGCGCGGGACCTCAACCGGCACACGATGGGCGTCGCCGGCCCCGTCACCTCGGAGCTGTCCGCCGGTGTGCACGCGCTGATCCGCAGCGGCGGCGCCACGCTGGTGACCGACGCGTCCGACATCGCCGAACTCGTCGGAGCGATCGGCGACGACCTCGCACCACCCCGATCCGGCCCCGTCCTCCCGCGGGACCTGCTGGAGCCTTCGGTGGCCCGGGTGCTGGAGGCCGTCCCCGGCTGCGCGGACGGAGCGCCGGTCGACCGACTCGCCCGGGAGGCGGGACTTTCTCCGGACGCCGTGCTGCAGCATCTGTACGAGTTGGTCTCGCTCGGTTACGTCGAGCGATTCGGCGCCCATTGGCGGCTCGTCAGGCGCCGTTGAGGGTCGCGACACGCCCCGGCGCGCGTCGCGGGCACGCGCCGGGTGGGCCACCGGATCGGGCGACGACCGAGTGGCGGTAGCACACCGCATCGACGTGGTCACGCTACGCTCCCTTGTGGCTTCCCTATCAGCACATGACTCGGCAGAACGGCGCAGACCAACGCATGCCCACAAACATTCCGGGACACAGGGTGACCGGTGACGCCCGGTCTGCGGGAAGGGCTGGGGCCGGGGCCCGTCCCGCGGCGGACCTCGGGCCCCAGGGGCCGACGCTGTTGAACCCCGCCCGGTCGGTCGGCCAGACCCGCGTGCCGGGTCGGCCGCTCTCACCAGGCCAGCAGGAGACCCGCAGCGCAGCAGCCCCGCCCACCGCACCCGCGCGGTCCGGGCCTGCGGCGCCCGCGCCCTCCGCAGCGCATCCTGCTCCGTCCGCCCCGGCACACCCGTTGGTGCCGCGCGCCCCCATGGGCCCGCCTGCGACGGCGGAAGCCCAAGGAGCGGTCGGGCCGACCGTCCCCGAGACCTCTGCCCGACCGTCGGCCCTCCCGCACGCCGTGCCCACCACGCACGAGCGGCCGGCCGGCCCGCCGGTGGCCCCGGAAGCGGCCTGCGGTCCGCAGTTGCACGGGCGGTATCGCGAGGAGCAGATCGACCGGACGGGCCGTACGGACGAGGCTCAGCGAGCTGCCGCCCGCCAGCCCTACCCGGAGGCGCGTCCCGACCAGCGCCGCGCCGTCGAGGGCAGCGCCGGTGGGCGGTCCGCCCAGGGCGGGGCACGGCGGACCGATCCGTACGAGGCCGAGCCGAGCCACTCCCACGTCCATGCCCGTGCCGACCAGCCCCCGCCGTCGAGGAGCGTGCCGGCCAGGAGCGGACCGGCGGCACCGGGCGGGGAACGGCCCTGGCCGACCGCCCGCCGGGCCGGAGCCGACGCCGCCGCACCCCCCGGTGGTTCCGGAGGCGCGGACCGGACGGTGGCCCGGCGGCTCCCCGGCCCCGTGCGCCCGGTTCCGGCGCTCCCGGTCGGCGGGGGAGGAGGGCACGAGCGGGTGCCGGACGGCGTGGAGACCGTCGGCCGGCCGGTGGCACCCCGGGAGCCCGCCCGTCCGGAGTCGGCGACGCCCGTCCCGGTGCCCGCACCGACATCAGGGTCGACACCGCCGGCTTCAGCACCGGGATCGACCTCGGGCGCCGCAGCGGAGTCCGGCCGGGGGGACGGAGCGCGGACGGAGCCCGACGGCCACCGCCCGACCCTCCCCGAGCCGGGCACCCCGGCGGCGCCCCACCCGGAGGTGACGACCCCCAAGTCGGTGCCGTCCCCCGTCAAGCCACCCGTTGCGCCCGCTGCGGCTGCCCGGCCCGCGGCTCAGCCCGCGACACAACCCGCGGTGCCGACCTCCGGGCGGCTCGGACAGCAGGCATCGGCCGGCCGTGCCGCCAAGGCCCCCGGCGAGCGCAGCGCGTTGGAGATGCTCTGGCGTTCCTACAAGGAGTCGGGGGACCCGCGGCTCCGCGAGCAGCTGATCCTGCATTACTCGCCGCTGGTCAAGTACGTGGCGGGCCGGGTGGGTGTCGGCCTGCCGGCCAACGTGGAGCAGGCCGACTTCGTGTCCTCCGGCGTGTTCGGGCTGATCGACGCGATCGAGAAGTTCGACATCGATCGCGCGATCAAGTTCGAGACCTACGCGATCAGCCGGATCCGTGGGGCGATCATCGACGAACTCCGCGCCCTCGACTGGATCCCCCGGTCGGTGCGGCAGAAGGCCAAGACCGTCGAGCGGACGTACGCCACCCTGGAGGCCCGTCTGCGGCGCACGCCGCACGAGCCCGAAGTGGCCGCCGAGATGGGCATCACGCTGGATGACCTTCACGCGATCTTCAGCCAGTTGTCGCTCGCCAACGTCATGGCCCTCGACGAGTTGATCCACCCCATCGGGGAGAGCGGCGACGCCCTCACCCTGATGGACACCCTGGAGGACACCGGCGCGGACAACCCGGTCGAGATCGCGGAGGACCGCGAGCTGCGCCGCCTGCTCGCCACGGCGGTCAACACCCTGCCCGAACGGGAGAAGACGGTGGTGACGCTCTACTACTACGAGGGCCTCACCCTGGCGGAGATCGGTCAGGTGCTCGGGGTGACCGAGAGCCGGGTCAGCCAGATCCACACCAAGTCGGTGTTGCAACTGAGGGCGAAGCTCTCCGACGCCCGCTGACCCGGCCGGCCAGCTGCTCCGCGGACGGTCGAGGGACGGCTTCGGCCCGCAGGCCCGCGCCGGATCGGCTCTGACCGAGCGGGCCCGACCGCACCGGACGGGATCGGACGGGATCGGGTCGGGCACCACCGGATCGGACGGCACCGTGCCGGGACACGGCGCGCGGGTCGGGCCGTGCGCCGGGGGACGCCAGGGGGTTCGCGTGGTGGCGGTCGGCGCTGCCGTAAGGCTCCGTAGAGTAGGAGTGTGCCGAAGATCAGGGCCGCCACGGTGGCCGAGCATCGCCAGTTGCAGCGGGCTGCGCTCCTGGACGCCGCCCGCCTGCTGCTCGCCGAGGGCGGCCGGGAGGCGCTGACCTTCGCGGCCCTCGCCGCCCGGACCGGGCTGGCCCGGTCTTCCGTGTACGAGTACTTCCGCTCCCGGGCTGCCGTGGTGGAGGAGCTCTGCGCGGCCGACCTCCCGCTGTGGACCGCCGAGATCGAGGCGGGGATGGCCGTGTGCGACAACGCCCGCGGCCGGCTGGAGGCGTACATCCGCGGGCAACTGCACCTGGCGGCCGATCCGCGGCACCTCGCGGTGACGGCGATCTCCGAAGTGGAACTGGACGACGCTGCCCGGGAGCGCATCCGGGCGGCGCACAGCGGTCTGGTCACGCTGGTCGTCGACGCCCTGGCGGAGCTGGGCCACGCGAACCCCCGCCTTGCCGCGCTGTTGCTGCAGGGCGTGATCGACACGGCCTCGCGCCAGACGGAGCGGGCCACCCCGGAGGAGGCCGTGGCGATCGCCGATGCGGCCGTCGCCCTGGCGCTGGACGGGCTGGCGGGGGGCGACCGCAGGTAGGCCGGCCCGGGGCCCGCACCCCGTTCGGCAGCCCGTCGCGTGCGGTCGGCTGCCGAACCCCGGCAGCCGGGTCCGCGCGGGGGAGCCGTCCTCCGGGGACGCCGACCCGGATCCCCGGCTCGCCGTCACCGACCGACTGCCGCCGACGCCGGAGGCGTGGTGGTCGAGCGGCAGCAGCCGGACGCGGCCGGTGCCGAGCAGGGCGAGCGGGTCGAGGTACCGGGGGCCGCGCAGCAGTCCCCAGTGCAGGCAGTTCCCGGCAGGGCAGTGGTGGCCGCTGCCGGCGAGGTTCCCGATCACCTCACCCGCCCCGACGGCAGTGCCCGCGGCGACCGAGCCCTCGACCGGCAGATAGGTCGTCCTCAACGGGGGATTCCCGGAGGCGGGGTGGGTGACCGTCACCACCGGTCGTCCGGCCACCGATCGGGCGAAGGAGACGACGCCGCGAGCGGCGGCCCGGACCGGCGTGCCGACAGGCGCCGCCACGTCGACGCCCCGGTGCCCGGCCGCCCAGCGGGCAGCCGGCGGCTCGAACCGGCGGAGCAGTGCACCGGGCCCGCCCACCGGCCAGGCCCGACCGGCACCGGGGGCGCGGCGGAAGGCGCGATCGCCGGTCGGTGCCCGGCCGTCCTGTGAGGCCGGCGCACCCACCGGTCCGCGCGCACCGACGAGTCCGGGCACACCCAGCGGCCCGGGCACACCCACCGGTCGGACCGCTCCGATCGATGCGGCGGCATCCGACCGCCCGACCCGGAGGGCGCCGACCTCGGACCGGGGCGGCGGAAGCATCAGGGCGACGGTGCCGGCCAGCATCAGCGCGAGCAACAGCCCGCCTCGGGCGTCCGGGGGCAACCCCGGAGGCAGCCTCGTGGGCAACCCCGGAGGCGGCGCCCCGGTCGACCCCGGGGACGGCCGCAGTAGACCGGGCACCCGAAGTAGGCCGGGCACCCGCAGCCTCGCCATCAGCAGTGATCTCCGGAACAGGGTCCGCCACGGGAACGAGCACCGGCGCATCAGGAGGATCGGAGGACCGATCGGACGGTGGTTCATGCCGGCCAGGCTGGCCCCCGCAGGAGCGCCCCGAGCACCGCGCCGCAGGACCTGTGGACAACCCCGCCCTGTGGAGAACCACTGTCACCCGGCCGGGTGAACGACTCCGGTCCGCCGGGGAGCGCCGTCCGGCCGGGAGTGAACGCCGTCCCACGTCCCGCTGAACCGATCCCCGCTTGCCCCTGTTCGCCCGGGTGTTCCCGGCCGCCGGAGTCGCCCGCAACTCGGGCCTTCCCGTACACTTCACACGCGACCCGGTCCACCGGGTCGACTTCGCACGCCCCGCCACCGGTGGAGCGGCCGTCCCGCAAGGGGTCGGCGTGGTCTCCGTCCGGTGCGAGTGCCGCTCGGTCCGCCGAGCCTGCCGGCCCAGTGCCGTCCAGGCCGCGGCGGCTTGGCACGCCCGGGGCGTCAGGCGTGGCGGTCACCCGGCCGCCGCGGACACAACCGAGAGACCCGGTTCCCCGTCTCCCCAGCGGAGCGGCTCGCCGGGCGCAAAACCTGAGGAGCACGGCCATGGCCGTCGTCACGATGCGGGAGCTGCTGGAGAGCGGCGTCCACTTCGGTCACCAGACCCGTCGTTGGAACCCGAAGATGAAGCGCTTCATCTTCACGGAGCGCAACGGCATCTACATCATCGACCTCCTGCAGTCGCTGAACTACATCGACCGCGCCTTCGAGTTCGTCAAGGAGACCGTTGCCCACGGCGGCAGCATCCTCTTCGTCGGCACCAAGAAGCAGGCCCAGGAGGCCATCGCCGAGCAGGCCACCCGCGTGGGCATGCCCTACGTGAACCAGCGCTGGCTCGGCGGCATGCTGACCAACTTCTCGACCGTCTACAAGCGTCTGCAGCGCCTCAAGGAGCTCAGCGAGATCGACTTCACGGATGTGGCCGGTTCCGGCCTCACCAAGAAGGAGCTCCTGGTCCTCCAGCGTGAGTACGACAAGCTGGAGAAGACCCTCGGCGGTATCCGCGACATGCAGCGCGTTCCCAGCGCCGTCTGGATCGTGGACACCAAGAAGGAGCACATCGCGGTCGGCGAGGCCCGGAAGCTCAACATCCCGGTCGTCGCCATCCTCGACACCAACTGTGACCCGGACGAGGTCGACTACAAGATCCCGGGCAACGACGACGCGATCCGCTCCGTCACCCTGCTGACCCGTGTGATCGCCGACGCCGTCGCCGAGGGCCTGAAGTCCCGCGCCGGTGTCGCCAAGGGCGACACCAAGGCCGAGCCGGGCGCCGACCAGCCGCTGGCCGACTGGGAGAAGGACATCCTCGAGGGCCAGAAGGCCGCCGAGGCCCCCGCCGCCGAGGCTGCGGCCACCGAGGCTCCGGCCGAGGCTCCGGCCGCCGAGGCCGAGCAGGCCTGACGTACCAAGGGTGAGGGGCACCCACCGGGTACGACACCGGTAGGTGCCCCTCTCTCCCGTGCGGGGGCCGAACCACCGGCCCCGCACCACCCCACGCAGACACGCGAGACGTGAGAAGAGATCACACCATGGCGAACTTCACCGCCGCGGACGTCAAGAAGCTCCGTGAGCTCACCGGCGCCGGCATGATGGACTGCAAGAAGGCCCTGGACGAGGCCGAGGGTGACGTCCAGAAGGCCGTCGAGCTCCTCCGCATCAAGGGCCAGAAGGGCGTTGCCAAGCGCGAGGGCCGTGACGCCTCCAACGGCGCCGTCGCCTCGCTGATCGCCGAGGGCAACAAGGCCGGCGTCCTGGTCGAGCTGAACTGCGAGACCGACTTCGTCGCCAAGGGTGGCAAGTTCGTCGAGGTCGCCAACGCGATCGCCGCGCACGTCGCCGCCACCTCCCCGGCCGACCTCGAGGCCGCCCTGGCCTCCGAGATCGCCGCCGGCCAGACCGTCCAGCAGTTCGTGGACGAGGCCAACGCCACCCTCGGCGAGAAGATCGTCTTCCGTCGCTTCGCGCAGTTCGACGGCGACGGCTTCGTCGGCGTCTACATGCACAAGTCGGACCCGGACCTCCCGCCGACCATCGGTGTCCTCGTCGAGCTCGACAAGGAGAACGCCGAGGTCGCCAAGGACGTCGCGCAGCACATCGCCGCCTTCGCGCCGAAGTACCTCTCCCGCGAGGACATCCCGGCCGAGGACCTCGAGAACGAGCGCCGCGTCGCCGAGGCCACCGCTCGCGAGGAGGGCAAGCCCGAGGCCGCCCTGCCGAAGATCGTCGAGGGTCGCGTCACCGGCTTCGTCAAGGAGAACTCCGTCCTGGAGCAGGCGTTCGCCAAGGACAACAAGAAGACCGTCGCCAAGGTCCTCGAGGAGAACGGCGTCGCCCTCAAGCGCTTCGTCCGCTTCCGCGTCGGCGCCTGAAACCCGTTCCCCGGCGCTTCCGGCCTAAGGTAGGAAGCGCGCCGGGCCGCAGCAGCGGCCGGGAACGCGCCGATCGGGCTCTCCAGCACCCCTCGGGGGGCGCGTCGGCACCATGAACGACGAGGAGGCCATTGCCGTGCAGGACACCGTACCGGTTCCCGCGGCAGTGGCCTCCTCGCGTGTACGCGCCCAGCGCGTACGCACAGAGCCGGGCACCGCACTCCCGGTGTTGTGAGCAGCACATGCAGCCCTGCGAGTCCGCAGGTGGAGAAGGAGAAGTCCATGCAGGAGACGCTGGAGACCGGCCGGGACACGCAGGACGGTTCGCGCCGCCGGGTGCTGCTCAAGCTGTCGGGTGAGGCCTTCGCCGGCGGCGGCGGCCTCGGCGTGGACCCGGACGTGGTGCACGCCATCGCCCGCGAGATCGCCACCGTCGTCCGCGCCGGCACCGAGGTCGCCGTGGTGATCGGCGGCGGCAACTTCTTCCGAGGTGCGGAGCTACAGGTCCGCGGCATGGACCGGGCCCGCTCGGACTACATGGGCATGCTCGGCACCGTGATGAACTGCCTGGCGCTGCAGGACTTCCTGATCAAGGAAGGCATCGAGACCCGCGTGCAGACCGCCATCACGATGGGCCAGGTCGCCGAGCCCTACCTGCCGCTGCGCGCGGTGCGGCACCTGGAGAAGGGCCGTGTGGTGATCTTCGGCGCCGGTATGGGCATGCCGTACTTCTCCACCGACACGACGGCGGTGCAGCGCGCGCTGGAGATCCACGCCGAGGTGCTGCTGATGGGCAAGAACGGCGTCGACGGCGTCTACGACTCCGACCCGCGCACCAACGCGGCGGCGGTCCGGTTCGACTCGCTGGACTACACCGAGGTGATCGCCCGCGACCTCAAGGTGGCGGACCTGACGGCAATCACCCTGTGCAAGGACAACGACCTGCCGATCCTGGTCTTCGAGCTGCTGGCCGAGGGCAATATCGCCCGGGCGGTGAAGGGTGAGAAGATCGGCACACTCATCAGCCAGGAATCCGCCCGGCCCTGAGCAGCAATCAGCCGTCCGGGGCACCGGTACGGGACTACAGCAGATGAACCGGACAGGGAGCAGACAGTGATCGAAGAGACCCTCCTCGAGGCCGAGGAGAAGATGGAGAAGGCCGTCGCCGTCGCCAAGGACGACTTCGCCGCCATCCGGACCGGCCGTGCCCACCCGGCGATGTTCAACAAGATCGTCGCGGACTACTACGGCGCCCTGACGCCGATCAACCAGCTCGCGTCGTTCTCCGTGCCGGAGCCGCGGATGGCCGTCATCACGCCGTTCGACAAGAGCGCGCTGCGCAACATCGAGACCGCGATCCGCGACTCGGACCTCGGCGTCAACCCGTCCAACGACGGCTCCATCATCCGCGTGGTGTTCCCGCAGCTGACCGAGGAGCGCCGCAAGGAGTACATCAAGGTCGCGCGCGGCAAGGGCGAGGACGCCAAGGTCTCGATCCGTTCCATCCGCCGCAAGGCCAAGGACGCCATCGACAAGCTCGTCAAGGACGGCGAGGTCGGCGAGGACGAGGGCCGCCGCGGCGAGAAGGAGCTCGACGACGTCACGGCCCGTTACGTGGCCCAGATCGACGAGCTGCTGAAGCACAAGGAAGCCGAGCTCCTCGAGGTCTGATGAACGACGCCCCCGACGCCCAGGGCATCCGGGGCGGAACCGAAACGCTCGCCACCGAGTTCTCTGCTGCGGGTGGCCCCCGTGCCGGCGACCCCCGTCGGCCTCGAACGGGTCACTCGCAGCAGCCTGTGGTGTACCGAAGGGGCACTGCGGCACAGAATCGGACCATGCCCCCCGCGCAGGAGACACCCGTGGCCCCAACCGACCAGCAGCCCCGCAAACAGCGCGGCGGCCGCAATCTGCCTGCCGCGATAGGCGTGGGGGTCGGCCTCGGCGCAGTGATCGTCGCCTCGCTGTTCTTCGTCAAGGCGCTCTTCCTGGTGGTCGTGGTCGCGGCCGTCGCGGTGGGCGTCTGGGAGCTGAACTCCCGCCTGGCGGAGACCAAGGGCGTGCACGTGCCGATGGTCCCGTTGGTCGCCGGCGCGGTGGCGATGCCGCTCGTCGGCTACACCGCGGGCGGGCAGTGGGCGTCCGCCGTCCTGGCGCTCACCGGCCTGGCGGTGCTCGTGTGGCGGATGAGCAAGCCCCCGGAGGACTACCTGCGGGACGTCACGGCGGGTGTGTTCACCGCCTTCTACGTCCCGTTCCTGGCGACCTTCGTGGCGCTGATGCTGGCCGCCGAGGACGGCGCCTGGCGGATCCTGATCTTCCTCGTGGTCACCATCTGCAGCGACACCGGCGCCTACGCCGTGGGCTACAAGTTCGGGCGGAACAAGCTCGCGCCGACGATCAGTCCCGGCAAGACCCGGGAGGGCCTGGCCGGCGGCATCGGCCTGTCGATGATCGCGGGCGCGCTGCTGATGGAGTACGCGATCGACGGCGGTGCCTGGTGGCAGGGCCTGATCCTGGGCGGCTGCGCGGCGGTCACCGCCACCCTGGGCGACCTGGCCGAGTCCATGATCAAGCGCGACATGGGCATCAAGGACATGGGCACCCTGCTGCCGGGCCACGGCGGCATCATGGACCGGCTCG
This sequence comes from Kitasatospora sp. NPDC085895, assembly GCF_040702125.1. Taxonomy (NCBI): domain Bacteria; kingdom Bacillati; phylum Actinomycetota; class Actinomycetes; order Kitasatosporales; family Streptomycetaceae; genus Kitasatospora; species Kitasatospora sp. NPDC085895. The sequence continues at coordinate 20,487 of NZ_JBFBJY010000107.1, forward strand.
ACTCGCTGCTGCCGACGGCCCCGGTGGCCTGGCTGCTGCTCGCGGCCTTCGTCGGCGGCTGAGCCGCACCACCCGTTCCACCTCCGCGAGCCCCGGGCGTCCACCGCCCGGGGC
>NZ_JBFBJY010000108.1:0-20555 GCF_040702125.1 Kitasatospora sp. NPDC085895
CAGCCCACCCCGACCCGACGTCCCCACCGTCTCGCTGGTCGAGCCAACCAAAACCAGCCCGTCCAGGCGGAAAACAACCTAAATCACCGGTATTGCGTCTAGGGCATGCGCCGCCTGCCGCTCGGCCTCCCGCAGCAGCGCCGTCTCGGCCCGCTGCTCGTCGGTCAGCTCGACATCCAGCCCGCTGGGCAGGGTGCGCAGGTAGTCCCAGTGGGCGGCGCGGGCCGCGCGCAGCGCCGCCTCCTTCGCGAGGAGTTCGGACGGAAATTCGATCGCCTGTTCGTTCTTCGGCACGGTGCCATCGTACGGCCCAGCCCCGTCCGAACCGCCGCCGCCCCGCCGCACCTACTCGGACAAGGCCGACCCGACGGGCAGTGCCGGTATGGAGCTTTCTGTGGATGACGCACGCCGCGGATCGGCACTGCACTGCGGCTCCAAGGGCGTGCTGTTGGCGGTGCGTGGTCGTTGGTGGGGTGTGACGGGTGCTGCGAGCGAGGGGTCGATGCTGTGGGCGTTGGCGGTGCGGGAGACGGATGGCGGCGACGTGGTGGCGGAGGTGATCGTTGAGGTGGGTGAGGACCACTTCACCGCGCTTGCAGTGGATGCGTGGGAGAGCGGGTTCGTGTCCTCGGCGGCGGCCGAGGCGCCGGTCACGACCGGCGTGGTTGAGGTCCGTGAGGGCTGCTTCGAGCGGTTGGTGCTGGTCGGCGGCCGCCAGGTGTGGGAGCCGCAGCCGGCGGTCCCGGCGACGTCGGGCTGGTTGTCCGCTGCGGCCGTGGGCGGGGCGTTGGTGACGGTGGTCCCGCCGGGTACCTGGCCGGTCGACCTCGGCGCGGTGCCGCCGGAGCACCGCGCTGACGTTTTCGAGGACAGTCTCACCGCCGCCCGGGACAGTGGAGAAGTCCTGCAGGGTGTCGCCGCCGTCGAACTCACCTGACGCCCTCTGCTACCGCGGCGCCAGCCGGGGCTGGTTCCTTCGGGTAGCCCGTGGTTCGACGGAGCACCGGGGTGGGCACAGGACCCGGCATGACGACACCTGCCAGGAACCGCCGCCCTCGCCGCCGTCCGGCCGCACCTGCGCCTGCAGCTCACACCCGCGCCGTGGCGCCACCAGCCCCGGCCCGGCCGGCCAGCGGGTGCTGCAGAACCTAGTCGAGCGAACACATCGCCCAAGGCGGCATGGTCGTCCGCACCACCTGGCACGAGCCCGCCTGCAGGACCTCGCGCCGCCCCTGACCGCCCGCATGCCGCAGCCGACCGCCCGGCCCCCGGGCTGCGCCCTGGCACCCGAGCAGCCCGGGCCGCGGTGCACGGGCCGGCCGCCCCGCGCCCGGCCCGCGACAGGTCTTCGCCGGGCCGACACCATGCAGTGATACCCCGTCAGAACCGATGCACCGGCTCCGCCGGGAACCCGGCGTGCCGAGAATGGAGTTCAGGACCGTGGGACTCGTCTGCAGGCTGCAGGCGGCGCCCGCCCCGACCATGGAGGAGCAACCGCCAGATGCCGAACACCACCACGGGCCCGGCCGTCCCGACGCCGGGGGAGGCCTACGCGGATGCCCCCGAGCCGCACGTGGAGGCGGCGGCGATGCTGAACCTCGCCCGCGCCAACCACGGCACCCCGCAGATGCACGACCGGGAGTGGGTGCTGCGCCATGCCGCGCTGCTCGACCGCGCCGCGCTGCCCGCGGTTGCCCCGGCGGGCGCCGGCAGCGGTGCTGTTACCGGGCCGGGCGGCGGGCCGAACCCGGCTGCCGTCGGCGCCGCGATGCAGCTGCGCCAGATGGACCGGCACGGCGGCACCGGCCGCGGTGCGCTCGGCCCGGACGCGGCCGAGTGGGACGGCGTCGACGGCGCGATCGGCTACCTGCGGCAGGAGTACCTGGCGTGGCGCAGCGGACAGCTGTCGGACCTGGCCGCGGTGGGGGCGGCGATGCGCGCCATGGCCGAGGTCACCAACGACAATGTGCGCTCCGGGCAGGCAGCCAGCCGCGGCGAGCCCTGGAGCCGCGAGCAGCTGCTCGACCTCGCCCGGCGCCGGGTCGCCGCCTACGCAAAGGCGGTGGACTACGGGATCGACGCGGTTGCCGACCAGCAGCGCGCCGAGCAGGAACTGCGGCAGCTGGAGGCCGCCGACGGCAGCGCCCGCCCGTAGCCACCGCCGGCCGGCGGGTGTTGGCTTCAGCGCAGGGGCTGGGCGTGCACGGGGGTGTCCGGCTCGGTGCGGTCGATGAGGGGCAGGATGTGGACGAGGCCGCTGTCCTCGATCTCCACGCGGACGGTGCGCTCGGCGTCGGCGTAGATCGGGTGTCCGTGGGGTCCGTAGCCGGCCTGCTGCTCGACGAGTACGGCGTCCTGCTCACTGTGGGCTCCGGGCTGGCCGGGGAAAGTGAGCAGCCACCCGGGACGGTGCTGGGGCCACCGGCATCGCCTCCTGATCTGCCGCCGTTGTCCCGACCCTACGTCGGCGCGGGGCCGCGGTGGCGGGAGGCGCGCTGGTCAGGCCGTGTGCCCTGTTCTCGCCCTGCCCCGCCGGGACACACCGACGCCGGCGGGCAGACGGCCCTCGCGCCGTGCACCCGCACTCGGGCGGCTCGCGGCATCAGGTGTTCGAAGCGTTGGCGATGCCACGCAGGACGGCGTCGGCATCCATGACGGTCGCCGCGCCGTCGCCGAGGTCGACGACGTGGTGCTCCATGGTGCCGGTGGAGGCAATGGGCCAGGACGACGAGGAGTTCGTTGGTGACCTCCGAGGTGAGATGGACCTTGTCCTCGTCGTTGAGGTCGAGATGGCCCTCCCCGTCGGGTGCGGCGAGGACGGAGAAAGAGCGGCTGACGAGGTGGCGCAGGACCCGGAACTGGTCCGGATCCATGTGGGCTTGCAGGGTGTCGAGGTAGAGGCGGACCTGCTCGGCCTTGCTGGGTGAGGTGTCGTCGTTCATCCGGGCATCCTGGCAGTTGCGGCTGACGCCTCTCAGGGGTTTGTGTCGCCCGGCGCCGTAGGAAGGGTGTGCGTGCCGGCCAGGCCGCGCTGCTGTCGTCGTGCCCTTGGGGGACTTGCGTCGTTGAACCCGGACGAGCGCCCCGACCAGGGCGTGCGACGAGGTCCTGCTCTTGTCCGCCCGGCACGTACACCCCGACGGCGCCGGGCCGGCAGGACATTGCTCGCCGGGGCGGCCGACCGTACACATCGGCCGCCCCATAACCGCGGCCCGCACCCGCTGGAAGCCGCTGCCCCGAGATCTCGGGGCAGCGGCCTTCGTACTTGATCGGAACCCCGGCGCACAGAGGACCGTCAGCCGCCCGGTGGTGGTCGGCGGGGCGGGGCTGGAGGCTGGTGGGCATGGGCAGCAAGAAGAAGCAGTGGGCTGCGGCGGTGGTGCACTGCCGACCGGGTGCGGTGGCGGGGCTCGAAACGGCGGCGGCGCACGTGAGCGGGCAGGTCCGCGTGACGGGGCAATGGGTGCGGGTACGGCCCGACGACGGCGCAGAGATGTGGATCTCGGCGGGAGCCGTGCAGCGGATCGTCTGGGGCACACTACCCGGCAAGTGAAAGCCACGCCGGCCGTTCCCGGCGTGCGGGATCAGGCGAGCCGCAGCACCTGGCCGGCGAGGATGAGGTCGGGATCGTCGCCGATGGTGGCCTGGTTGGCGGCGTAGAGGGCGGGCCAGCCGCCAGGGACCTGCAGGGCCTGGGCGATGCCGTCCAGGGTGTCGCCGTCCTGCACCACGACGGCGCCGTCATCCGCAGGACCCAGATCCGCGGCCGTGTCCGGTTCGGCAGCCGCCGCGTTCTGCCCAGCAGTCGCCGTGCTCTGTCCGGCGGCCGACGGCGAGCCGGCCGGCTTCCCGGCGGCGGGCTGCTGCGCCGGTCGCGGCGGCGGCGCGGGCACCGTGTGGTGGGCGCCGTTGCCGCGGCCGGCGCGGGCGCCGCAGACCGGCCACGGCGCGAGGCCGCGGCGGGCGGCGAGGTGTTCGGCGACCGCGATCTGCTGCTCGCGGGTGGCGAGGTCGGGGCGGGCCGCGTACGCGGTGCCGCCGTTGGCGCGCCACGTCGCCTGGTTGAACTGGAGGCCGCCGTAGTAGCCGTTGCCGGTGTTGGCGTGCCAGTGGCCGCCGCTCTCGCACGCCGCGACCTTGTCCCAGTCGACGCTTCGACCGGCGGCCGGCACGGCACCGGCGACGGCGATGGTGTCTGCCGCGGCCGCCGGGACCGCCCCTGGTGCGACGGCGCCCACTGCGGCGGCTCGGGCGGGTGCGGCGTGGCCGGGGGTTGCAGTTGCGGCCCACAGGCCGGCGGCGCAGGCGAGGGCGAGGAGTAACTGCAGGATCCGGTGGGCCACGGACACGGTGATGCTCACTCCCCGAGAGGGTCGGCGATGGGGCCGGCGCCCCGGGGGCACCGCCCTTCCAGCGTTCGCACACGACGCGGCCGAGGGCCGGCCGACACCCCGGGAACGTCACCCAGGCGGCTGTGCGGTGCCACCCGTGCACCGCACAGGCCATACGGCCCTCGTCGGCCAACCTGCCGGGGGCGGTCAGCCGGTGCGCTGGGGTGGGGTAGTGGTTCCGTCAGGCTGTGGTGTCGGCGCGGTGACCGGTGCGAGTGAGCATGACGGCCAGGAGCCGTACCGCCTCTTCGGCGTCGGTGAGTTGGTCGCCGGTGGGGAGGGTGGTGCCGAAGGCGTGGCCGTCGGGGGCGTCCAGGGCGCGCCAGTGCAGGATCGGGGCGAGCTGGCTGCTGCACTGGGCGAGGAACCAGGCGAGGTGGCCGTGGGTGCGGGCGACGGTGAGGGCGAGCGCGGCGAGGGCCTCGCGCAGCCCTTCGAGCCGGTCGATCCGCGGCATCGCCTGCTGCACGTTCGCGGGGCCGACGGCCGCATCCAGGGCGGTAGCGGTCTGCCAGGCCAGGGCGAGGTCGCTCAAGCGTGGTTCCCACTCCAAGTGCTCGAGCTGGCGCTGCGCTTCTTCGATCACCTGCTCGACGGCCTCTAACATGCTCATGGCCTGCAGAATATCGGCGCCGCCCCCGGGGCGGCCGGGGTCGCCCCCCCGGCCGCCGGGGGATGGCCGCGAAGCCAGGGGCCGAGGAGTTTCGCAGCCCAGAACCCAGCCAAGGACACGGACGGCGCGGCAAGCGAAAGCCCCTTTGCTGCACCTGGAGTTCGGGGTTGCGGGCGGCTTGAAGAGCAGTGCGCGCGAGGAAGGAGCCAGGCTAGGACACAGCCTCGCTGCGGGCCTCCGTCCGATCGCTGCGCGCGTGGGTGGGCGGTTCGTCCGCGGCAGCGAGCACCTCGTCCCGGTGCGCACGCCGATCCGGCCGGGCACGGTCTCGATCAGCAATGCCATGACCTACGCCCCGCACGCTGCCTCGGCCGGGATCCGCTGCCGCTGTGCCTCCAGCGGCCTTTGCGGCGTTTCACTCGTGCGGGCCAAGCCGGTACCGGCGTGCCTGACCTGGCCGGGCCGGGCCCACCGGCCCTGGACATGGGTGGTTTTCCCGCACGGACGACGTCCTTGCTGCGGTTGCGGCCGGAGCCGGGGCCGGGGTGGATGGGGGAGGCCCCGTGTGCGGGCCTGCCGCGGGGGCAGGCGCCCGGAGCCCGGTGAACCAGACCACGAAGGAGTGAGTTCGGCATGAGCAAGGTGCAGGAAACGATCGACGTGGACGTGCCGGTCAGCACCGCGTACAACCAGTGGACGCAGTTCGAGGACTTCCCCATGTTCATGGACGGCGTCGAGGAGATCACGCAGATCGACGACCGGCACAACCACTGGAAGACGAAGATCGCCGGCGTGACCCGGGAGTTCGACACCGAGATCGTCGACCAGGTCCCGGACGACCACGTCAGCTGGCGCACCACCAGCGGCGACGTGAAGCAGACCGGCATGGTGTCCTTCCAGCCGATCGACGCGCAGCACACGCGGATCGTCATGTCGATGGACTACCAGCCCGAGGGACTGGCGGAGAAGGCCGCCGACATGATGAACATGCTCGACCGGCAGGTGAAGGGCGACCTCAAGCGGTTCAAGCACTTCATCGAGAAGCGCGGCACCGAAACCGGCGGCTACCGCGAGCACCTCTGACCGCCTGCGCATCCACCGCGGTCCCCGGCCCAAGACGGCCGGGGACCGCGGTGGACGCCGGCCCGTTGGCCACAGCGGTCCCAGGCGCCCTCACGCGCTCCGCCCGCGGCAGTCGCCGACCGGACCGCTCCGCCGCCCTCCCTCTTGCGGTGTGTGCCCGCGGGGCGACCGACCGATCGGTGGGATGGTGAGGCGTCATGGACGCAGCCGATCATAGGTCTCCAAAGCGGCCGACGCTCACGCGGACCGACAGGCGGCACCCCACGCGCGGCAGCAATTCTCGAGAAGGAGGCACCGTCTTGGCGACCGACTACGACGCCCCACGGGACAGGGGCGAGGAGAGCGACGACGACAGCATCGAGGCGCTGAAGAGCCAGCGTGACGACACGCAGAGTTCCGCGGTCGACATCGACCCCGAGGCCGTCGAGGCACTTGAGCTCCCCGGCGCCGACCTGTCCGGCGAGGAACTCACCGTCCAGGTCGTGCCACTCCAGCAGGACGAGTTCACCTGCATGACCTGCTTCCTGGTCCACCACCACACGCAACTCGCGGGTGACGACAAGAACGGCCAACCCGTCTGCTGCGACTGCGCAGCCACCTAACGCCGGGCTCTGACCCGGCACAAGCCCGCGGCCCCCTGCCGGCCCATCGCCTCCCTCTACCGTGACGCCCCGGGTCTCGCTGATTAAGACGCTGCAGGCAGCGCGTTATTTGCGCCGCCGAGTCGGGACCCGTGCCCATGTCGGAGGGCGGCACGGCGTGTGAATACCGCGCGTTTCACAGCGGGCTACCCCTTTCTGTGAGCTTCCACCGGCCGTGCCGCTTCGGCGCCTCGTGGGCCGGCTGTGACGGCTTGCCAGGTCGGCCCCGGCGCTGACCGGCGGCGTCAGCTCGGCGCGATCAGCCGCCGTTTCCTGCCGAGGCCGCTCTCCGGGCTGGAGCCGAGGGCGGCGGCTGGTGTGGGTTACCGTTCCGGCCAGCGCCTGCCGGGTCCGAGGCGCACCTCGCCCGGCAGGCGCTCCGGCATTTCCTGGGCCGCTGCTCGCGGGTGACGCCGCGCTGGTCGGCAGCGCACTGCTGCGCAGGCCGGCCGGGGTAAGGACCGGGCGGGAACGGGGCCTGCGCCGGCCCTGCGAGGGAGCGCCGATGAGCGGTCGCCGGACGGCGGCTGCAGGGGCTAGCGTCGAAGGCGGGGATATCCAGGGGCCGCCGGCGGCCCCTGGCCCCATATCGCCGGGAGGGCCCGGGACGCCGCGCCCCGGTCCATGACCGTGCGGGCTCTTCCGGCCGGATCCACGCTGGAGGGCGTGAGCGAGCGTTCCTACGACGGCGAGGCCGTCCTGCGCGCCGGCGGAGTGGCGTACCAGTGCCGGGCCTGGCTGGTCTGGTGGACAGAGCCGGCCCCCGCCCCGGCGCAGACCTCCGGGCACGCCCACAGGCCGCAGGATGCGGGCCGGTGGGAGGGCAAGCTTCGCTTCGATAACGAGGACGAGGCCGTCAGCGCCTGGTTCGCCTCCGACGCGCGCCACGCCCTCCTCCACCTCCAGGGCCGATTTGCCGCCGTGACGGTCGTCGACATGGACGGCCCGTTCCTGCTCGTGTACGGCGTCGGGTCCCCGCCCTTCTGACACCCGACGGCACCGTGCCTCCCGCGTGCGCGCACGGGCGCCCCTACGCGTTGGGCCCCGCCACGGGCGCGTATTGGCTTGCAGACTTCACCACCGGGCCGGTGGCGAAGTTCGGCGCCGGCGGGTGCAGCCGGGGTCCGTTCGAACGCTGCTTGATGGGGACGGACCGGCTGTCCGCTGATCCCCACCGAGGAGGGGACCGCGCTGTTCTGTGCTGTGCCGCAACGGGCGGGCGGCGTGCTCAGGGGAGGGGAAGGTCGGCCCAAACGGTTTGCCTACACTGTTCGGCCGGCACCCCAGGCGATGGCGAGCCGGGCGATGATGTGCATGCCGCGGTCGTGCGGTTGGTCCGGCCGGACGGGCCGCAGGCGCGGCGCGGCGGGGCTGGTGTCGGTGGCGGCGATCCGCAGCAGGCCGGTGTTTGGGTCGTGGCGGAGGTCCAGCGCGGTGGGGCCGCCGGCGTGGTCAGCGGCGTTGGCGAGCAGTTCGGAGCCCACCAGCGCGATGTCCTCGACGGCCACCGCATCGGCATCGGGTCGCCAGCCGGCCAGGACCCGGCGGATGAAGTCGAGTCCCCGGCGCACGCGATGGTCCGCATCGCCGGGCACAAAATCCAGACGATGGTGGCCACGGGCGGCACTGGCGAAGGGGCACATGGACAGTCCCGGCAGGTCTCGAAGGAACATCGCCCTCAGACAGATGCGCCTGCCCACCCGGCACCGCCCTATACCGCCGGCGCCTCCCGGCCGCCACGAGAGTGGCGCAGTGCCTGCTCCAGGGCCGGGTAGACGGAGAAGACCTGGTCGACTTGGGTGATCTCCAGGACGCTTCGGGCCATGCGGCTCGGGGCGGCCAGGACGATCGGGATGCCATGGGACAAAGAGGCGAGGCGGGCGGCGAGCAGGGCGTTCAGGGCGCTGGAGGTGAACAGCTGCACCCCGGACAGCTCGACGGCGACCAGGGCCGGGCGTGGGGCGAGCGCCTCGTCCAGGGCGTGCCGCACCTGGGTCTCGTTGTCCATGTCGAGTTTTCCGGCAATGGAGCACATGACGCTGTCGCCGACGTAAGTGATCACGACCGTCAGCTCGGGACCGGGCTGGGGCCCACCGGACCGGGAATGCTTGGGAAAGGCCATGGCGTGTCTCCCTGCCCACCACAGGCTCCACCATCACGGCGTGCCGGACATCCGTGTCCTCGCGGGTGCGGGAGACAGGGGGCAACAGCCGACGGCCACCGATGAGCGCCACGATGACACCACACCGCTACCCCCAGCCTATGCCGCACTTCGGGGCCCGCTCGAACGCGAACCGAGGACAGACCACCGGACGGACCATGACCCGCGCACACGGATCAGACGGATCGATCCGACGCACCACCCGCTGCGGGTGATTTCCGAGCCTGTCCGGCGCGGCCTGCGACCACGGCACCATCGAGGAGGGCGCTGACCCGTCGCGGCACGCGGTGCGGCTCCGGGGCCGGGTGTCGGATGACCTCGCCGACCCGGCCCCGGAGCCGAGCGCCCATGCCATGACGAATCGGGCGCGCCCAGAGCATGCCAGGCCCCACCCGCTACCGGCCAACCCAGCCACCCACGCCAGCCTTGACGTCCCGTCAAGGAACACCGTCAAGGTATCCGACGCTGCGCCGCCTCCCCTGCCACGTCCCCTCCCGCCTCCCCTACCACAAGGCTCCGCCCCCAGTCCCGTTGCGATCCCGGCGTTTTCCCAGGTCAGAGTCGACGTCCAGGACCTGGCCGGTGAACACCCCGGCCGAAGCCCAGGTCGATGCCGGGGCGACGGCTCCGGGGTTCGGCATGCGGTGTGCTGAGTGGTTGGTCCTCGGCCAGTATTCTTGTTCGCCTGTCAACGGCCAGTTCCGTGGCTGCCGTCATTCGCCTTTGGTGTGTCGAATCACCTGGGCGGGTGGTCTCCGTTCGCAACCTCTGGGGCCGTCGGGTGAGGCTGGCGTGCATGGAAGACGCCAGCCAGCTCCTTGCATCCACTGCCCTGTCTACCGGTTCTCCTTCGAGGTCCACGGTGCGGGTGGAGGCCGTCGTTGTGGCCACGGCGGCCTCGGTGCTCGACCAGTACGCAGCCCTGCAGGCCGATGCTCGGCAGGTACGGCTGGCCGGCGCCGTGGCGCACGGCCTGCGGGCGGCCGTGGCGGACGCAGGCACCACCCCCTCGGCCGAACAGTCCCTATCGGCAGAGGCGGCGGCCGGCCGGCTGGATCGCCCGGGCCGGGACTGGCTCGCCGCACGCGTCGGCGACCTTTTCGATCACAGGGGCCCGGATGCCTGCCGGGTGCACGTGGCAACCGGCCTGGTGTCCGATGCCGTGGCGTTGCTTCAGCACGCCGGTCGCAGATTCGAGGACGAGCCGCTCGGCACGGCCGCCCGCCGCTTGTGGGAGCACCTGTACCTGTGCCTGCCGCTCACCGCACTCGCCTGCCGACCGGAGACGGACAGCCGCTGACCCGGCCTTCTGGCCGATTCCCGGTCCGCCGTGGGCCGAAGCGGTCGATCGTCCGCCCCTACAAGTCACCAGAACGAAGTGCCGCAGGCCGCGGCCTTGACCGATAGTGATCACCTGGACAGCCTGTGCGCCGGGTCCCGGGCCGTGAAGGCGGCTAGCTTCGCTCCATGACGGCACAGAACACCACCGGCACCCTGGTCGGCGCGCGGGATCCGCATGAGCTCGGCCGCCTCCTGGCCGCAGCCAACACCCACCCGTTCTGCACCGGGAGGTTCGGGCGCGGCGTCCTCGAAGCGCTGCGCTGGGCCCTCGGCCACCAAGTGACCGCGCCCATCACCGCGATCCCGTTGAACGGTGTTCTCCGGTCGGCCCGGCTTTGGGACGAGGTGGACGCGGCGCGGACCGAACTGCTCGGCCACGGAGGCCGCACGGTCGAGCTGGACTACGCCCGCGGCGTGTACGAGGCGCTTGCCTGGGTGTGCGGCCACCGCGAGCATCCGCCGCAGACCCCCGGCCGGTGAGACGGGCCTACGGGTCCGGGCGCACACGATTGTCCGTCCCGACGGGTGCCTTTCCCCGCGCCCCGGGGGTCCGGCCGGCTCCACCTGCCCGACAGCCGCTTCCCGGCGCGGCACGAAGCACCTGGCCGGCGTCGTGCAGCGGATCGTCCGGGAAACGCCGCCCGACGCATGACACGGCCGTTCTCCGGAGCCAGGCAGCACCGCGCGCCTGAACACTCGAGATTTTCCGACGAGGTGGCGACGGGTCACAGGAGGTGGAGCGTCTGGCCGGGGAGGATGAAGGTCGGGACCGCCGCCGATGATGTCCTGGTTGGCGTGATAGAGGGCGGGTCAGCCGCCGGGCAGCTGCAGGCTCTGGGCGATGGCATCAAGGGTGTCGCCGTTGCACTGGGCGAGATACCTGGCGAGGCGGCCGTGGGTGCGGGCGACGGTGATCGCGAGTGCGGCGAGGGCCTCGCGTGGATCTTCCAGCCGGTCGATCCGCGGTAGCGCCTCCTGCACGTTGGCGGGCCGACCGCCACATCCAGAGTGGTGGCGGTCTGCCGGACGAGCTTCCACTCGATGGCGACCAGCTCCCATTCGAGGTGGTCCAGTTGACGTTCCGCCTCCCGGACGACCTGCTCGGTGGCCGTGAGCATGCCCATGCGGCGCAGACTACCGGTGGCTGCCCGGCGGCCTCGAGGTCGCGACGACCGATTCGAATAGTTCGGTGCGCCGGCTGGCCGGGGGCGTTTGCGGCGTCGGGTGGTGTGCAGAAGCCCGGTGTTCGGTGGCCGGTCGGATTGGTCTATGGAGGCTGGCCGCCGGGCCCCGGTCCGGCATCCGCCGGTGTCTGGTGGGTGCCGGGCCGGACGTGGTGGTGCCCTGGCTGGGGACGCAGACTCGCCGCGGCGCCACCACCCGCGTCAGGGGAGTGGTTCGGCGTGCAGGGGGCCGTGGTGCAGCGGGGTGGGGGTGAGGAGCCGGGCGGTGCCGTGTTCGTTGATCTCCACCAGCATGCGGCCGCTCTCGTCGGTGTAGACGGGGTGGCCGGCGGGCCCGGTGCGGCTGGTGGCGGTGACGACGATGCCCGTCTGCGGGGCGTGGCTGCCGACGCGGCCGGGGAGGACCACCAGGTACCGGTGTACAAGCCGTCCCTTCCTGCCCGGCGCCTACCAAGGCGGGCGCACCGCCGACAACGCACTGACCCTACGCCGCTGGCCGGCGGGCAGGCACTGCGTCGATGCCGAGCCGGGGGCAGAGAATGATGCGAGTCTGCCGGGCGGACCCGGTCCTGGGACGTCAGGAGTCGAGGGGAGCGAAGCCGAGGACCCATCCGAGGGCGCGGGCCGCGCCGCGGGCAAAGGCGCGTTCGTCGCAGGTCAGGTCCGGGTTGCGGGCGGTGCAGAGGGCGGCGCGTTCTTCGATGGCCAGGTCGCTGTCGTGGAGTTCGGCGTGCCGGGTGCCGGTGAGCGGCGCGGGCCGATGGGGGTCGAGGAGCCAGCGGTGGACGGCGGCTGCGCCGCGGGCCTGCGGATGCCCGTCGCGGGCCGGGCCGGCGGCGAGCGCGGCGGCGGCACACACCTCTTCGCTGGTGCGGACACCGATGTAGTCCTGGACGGTTCCAGCGGCCACAACACACCATCCTTCGATTCTGGTCGGAGAGGTCTGGGCGTCGGCCGGGTGCTGCCCAGCGGCGGCCGAAGATCCCAGGCTTACCCGTCCGCGGCCCGCGCACACCCCGGGCGCGCTGTGGACGGCGTGTCGTGTGGGCTGTTCGGCGTGCTGCCCGCGGGCCGACGGCTAGCCGATGGCGCGCCTGAGCGGAGGTGACGCGGTGGGCCTCGGCGCTCCGCCCCCCGAGGCCGGCAAGCTGCCGTCCGAGGTGACGTCCCCGGAGCTGCCCTGGCCAGCCCACCCCGCGGCCGCCTTCGCCTCCGACACCGACCGGCACAACCAAGGCTGCTACCCCCGGCCGCTGGCCGGCCGGGCCGGCTCCACACCCCGCGAGTCCCCGCGACGGCCATCCCCGGCACCGCGGGGCGCTTGCGATGGTCGGTCCGCGTTCGCGGCAGGGGCGGGGCTGTCGTAGACCGGGGGTATGGGTGAGGAGAAGACGTCGTGGCATCCCGGTGAGATGTTCCGACGAGCGGGATCTACGAGTGTGACTGCGGGCCGGGCACCACTGGAGCCTGGACGTGAAGGAACGCCGGTTCCCGCCGCTACCGGCCGGCCGTCCGGACAGGGCCTGGTCGCTGAAGACGGAGGCGCACCCGGACGCCTGACGACGCGCGGCGCGCCGACCGGGTGTGCTGCTGAGATTGTGGCATGTGTTCGGTGAGGTCGGTTCGTTGATCCGGGGGTGACGGCTGTGGGCGAGGGGCCGGTGCTGTGGGCGCTGGTGGTGCGGGAGACGGATGACGGCAGCCCGGTGGCGGAGGTCGTCGTCGAGGTCGACGAAGGTCACTGGGGCGGGCTGGCGACGGATGCGTGGGAGAGCGGGTTCATGGCCGTGGGCGGTGTGCCGGTCTCGACGGGGACGGTGCAGGTCCGCTCGGGCCGGTTCGAGCGGCTGGTGCTGGTCGGCGGCCGCGAGGTGTGGGAGCCCACACCGGTGATGGAGACGCCGCCCGCGTGGCTGTCGGCCGCGGCAGGGGCCGGCGGTGTGGTGGTGACCGTGGTGGCGCCCGGCACGTGGCCGCCCGATCTCGCCGACGTTCCGCCTGGCCGCCAGGCACAGGCCTTTGCGGACTGGCTGGACGAGGTACGGGCGAACGGGGCGGCACTGCAGGGCGTGGCAGACCTCGACCTCGGATGAGTCCTGGCGGGGGGTCAAGGAAGGCGGAGAGACTGCCCGACCAGGATGAGGTCGGGGTTGTCGCCGATCGTGTCGTGGTTGGCCTCGTAGAGAGCGGGCCAGCCACCGGTCACCTGCAGACTTTGGGCGATGCCGTCGAGGGTGTCGCCATCCTGGACCACGATCGTCGCCGAGTCGGTCAGGTCGGTTTCGGGGCCGGTGGCGGTGTCCGGCTCGGCGGCCACCGCGGGCTGGCTGGCGGCTGGCTGCTGGGCGGCGGGCCACACCATCCCGCGCGCCAGCCGAGGGGTTGTCAGACGATGGTCTTGGCTGGGCGACCGGTGCGGGTGAGCATGGCGGCCAGGAGCCGCACGGCATTCTCGGCGACGGTGAGTGGGGCGCCGGTGGGGGAGGGCGGTGGCGCTTCCGCGGCCACGCCGGGTCCGTGGCTTTGGAGCATACGTTCCGCCGCCGGGGACCGGGCGTGCCGGGCGCCGGGCGCGGGCGGTATGCGGAAAGGCGCGACCCGCGGACGGTTGTTGTCGCCGGTCCCGGTCTTCCCGACGGCCACGCGCGAGGCCGGGGTTTGGCCTGTCGGATCGGGGTGAGACGACGGCCGGGTGGCATGGTGAGCGGCCCGCGACGGTGTAACCCCCTCGCCGCCGCGGGCCCACGGCCGTGGGCAATGGGCGCGGCACCGCCGACACAGACGAAGCAACAGCCCTGCATCCGTTGCGTCTGGTGGACGCTGCCCGCCCCGTGGACCCCGCGGTAACCCCGCGGTCGGCGACGGATGACCGAACTACGCGGTCAGGTCTCCGCGATGGGCAGCCGGTCGTCGGCCGCCGGGGGGACCGCTGCGTCCGGGAGCGCCGGAGGGGGCGCGGCGTCCGGTGATGACGTGTCTGGTGGTGGCGTGGCGAGCTGTTCGAGGAGGCGGTCCTCGAACCCGCCGAGCAGCAGCAGGATGCCGAGAAGGACGGGGGGTATGAACAGCATGAGCACGATCATGTGAGCCTCCCGAGGGGATGGTCACGTTCGGCTCGACTCGCTGGTCGACTGCCGCTCACGCTAGGGGCACGCACCGCCTTCGGCATCTTCGCCGCCCCCCGGTCCTGGTCAGGGCCCGCAGCGGGCCGTTCAACCGGTCCGGCACGGCTGACACCGACACCGAATCAGGGGCGGCGCCATCGCCTTGCAGGTGCTGATGGCCGCGGCGATCATTGCCTTGAACCCAGTCGCCGGCACCGTGACGGCCGTGGCAGGCCTGATATGCCACCGCAGGGAAGAAGGAGATCGGACAAGCCACCCTGCCCACGTCTGAGCAGGCCGTCGGCAGCGTCAAGGCCGACACGGCCGAGATCAAGAAGAGGGCTCACCGATGACGGACAACTCACACGACACGCCCACGCCTGAGGAACTGCGCGAGCAGGTGGAGGCCACCCGCGAGGAACCCGGCCAGACGGCCGATGAGCCGACGGCGAACGCCGACCTCAAAGCCCGAGCCCAGCACAGAGTGGCGCAGGTCAAAAGCCAGGTGCAGGACAAGGCCGCCCATGCCCTGCACGCGGCGCAGGACAAGACGACCGAGCCGGTGCGGGTCAAGGCCACCCACGCCAGGGAGCAGCTGAGCGAGACCGCCCATGTGCTGGGGGACAAGATCCCGGATCCGGTGCGCGAGCGGTCCTCCCAGGTAGCGCACGCCGGGCGTGACAACCGCAGCGTGCTCATCGCGGTCGGCGTGGCCGCCGCGCTCGCTGTGATCCTCTACGTCCGGCGCAGGAGGAACTGAGGTCAGCAGGTCCCGGATACTCCCGTTCCCAGGCACACCCCGGCTCATCCGAATCGGACGGGCATGTCGAGGGCAGCGTCTTGACTGCCGGTCCCGTGCACGACCACTGCGTCGTCCCCGCCTCCCCACCGCGCCGCGGCCGGACGAGATCAGTAGTAGTGGCGGCGGCCACCAACGGCATGGCCGAGGAGGCCGGCGACCCAGAGGATGAGGCCGATGACGGCAAGAATGATGCCGATGGTCCACAGGATCGAGATCCCGGTGACGAAGCCGATGATGAGCAGGATGACGCCGATGATGATCACGGATGCTCCCGAGTGTGGTGCACGGTGGGTGGTGCCGGGAGAACGGCCCCGGTGAAGGTGGCCGGTGCCAGGCCGCTCGGCGGCCAGTCGGTTCCCTACCCGCCAACCTTCCCTGCGCTGACGCGTATACCGCTGAGCATCGGGGCCAAACCGCCCCCGCAGCCCGCAGTTTGCCAACCGAACAACGACCCGCCTTCACCCGTGCCAACCAGAGTCCCTGAAGCACCGAGACGGGCCTTCAGCCGCACCACCCGACCACCAGCCAGCCATTTCCTGGCCCGCCTTTGTCGACGCAGGGGGCACGACGTACGGCTCGCTGCTGGGTGGCATCCCACGGCTCGGGGAGGAGGTGCCCGCCGTGGCAGTCGACGCCCCCGTAGTGCATCCCCACCGGGCCCTCGCCGGGCTGCTTATGCCCACTCCACGCCGTGCTCGGCGAGCTGTGCGAGCTGCCCGGGGGTGAGTTTGGCGCGCCTGGCCTTCTGGTTGTTCAGCCACGCACCCAGCCCCACGTGTACGGTCTCGGTGCTCTCCGCGCCGCCGGGGCCGGCGACGGCGACCTGCAGGGGCTCCTTGTGCGGGCGCGGGACGCGGACGTGGCCTTCCCGCTCGACGAACCGCGCCAGGGCGGCCAGGCCCTGGGCGAAGCGGTCCGCGCGGGAGACCTTGGGCTTCGCCTCCGCGGCTTGCTTGGCGGCCACCAGCTCGACGTCGGCCTCGATGCCGATCGCGGCAAGGAGGTCCTGCTGGTCCGCTTCCAGACCGGGCCAGCCGGCGCGTTGTGCCATGATCCAGCGGCCGAGCTGCTCGCCCTCGAATACCGTCTCCTCCGGCAGCTGCGCCCAGTCCACGCGGCCATCGGCCTCCAGCCACCACATCCGCGCCACCGCGTAGGCGCGCTGCCAGGTGATCGGCCAGGCCGGACACCACCACGGGTCGATCTCCTCCAGCGCGGCCCGCCGCTCCGGCGCGAGCGCCCCTGGCTCGCCTGCGGGCACCTGGGCTGCGGCCCGCAGTTCTGACAACCAGGTGCCGATCGCGTACCCGCCGACAGACGCCCGCGCGGGAGCTGCCAGGCTGCCACCGTGTTCCTTCGCCCAGACCCGGGCCCAGGCCAGGCCGGCCTCGAACCGCGCATCCGACACCGACCAGATCATCCCGAGCGCATCCAGCATCTCCACCCGGTGCCGCGCCAATTCACCCGCCGCATGCTCAGAACGCCTGTCCGACACCCACTTGCCAAGCGGGAAATTACCCTCCTTACCCGCCATTTCTGAATAGGGAACGTCGAGGCCGCCCGTTTCCTGGAACCAGCGCCGAGCGTGGTTGATACCCTCCCGCCAGTACTGATTCTCGCCCTTCAGCACCCGCGAGGCGATGAACAGCGCCAGCACGTTCTCGTCCACCGGCGTCTGGAACCGCACCGGCAGCGTGAACGCGCCCGACCCACCCTCACCTGACCCACCCTCACCAGGCAATCCGGCAGCCTCCGCGCTGCGCCCCTTCGTGCGGTGGCCGGACTGCTGGGGCACCGCGAGGGCCTCGATCACCCGGGCGTCGTGGCTGAGGAGCGCGGTGAGGATCTTGACCAGGGGACCGTAGCTGTCCGACTCCAGAATGTCTCCGGGTTCCTCCCCGGGCCTGAGGAAAATGGGCACGATAAGGGATGCGGTCTTGCCTTCGCCGGGCTTGATCCGCAGGGCCCGGCCGATGGCCTGGACGATGTCGACCATGCTGCCCCGGCCGTTTAGTACGACCGAGTCTGCGTTCGGGATGTCCACGCCCTCGCCGAGAATGCGGCACTGGGAGACGATCCGGTGTCGGAGGCCGTCGTCCTCATGGCCTCGTCCGAAGTCGCGGATGACGTCCTTGCGGAAGTCGACGTCGTGCTCACCGGACAGCCACTGTGCCCACATTTCTGCCGGGTATTTCTGCGGGTTGTCGAGGTGCAGTTTCTCCACCGTCTGGTTCAGCGTCTCGGAGAAGTAGCGGGCCTCCAGGGTGCGGTTGTGGAAGGTGATGCACCGGCGCAGGTCCTGCTCGACGACGGTCTTGATCAGGCCGGCCTGGATCGCGGCGAGGTGCGCGGCCGGCACCTCGTCCCTGCTCCCGTCCTCGGCCTCGCCGACACCCGGCCCGAACGGCACGCCCTGCCGCCCGGCAGCCGTGCGGTCGGCACGGGGCTCGCGCAGCTCCAGGACCACGACCTCGAACGGCGCGAGGAGCTTGCGGTCGATGGCCTCCGCGAGGCCCAGCGTGAACACCTGCGGGCCGTAGACCCGCACATCGTCCATGGAGACCGCCAGCTCCTCCGGCAGCGGCTGCCGGGCGTCCTCGCGCCGCTTCATGGCCGCGCTGGGCGGCGCCCAGATCCGCGGGGTCGCGGTCATGTAGAGCCGGCGTTCCGCCGGGATCTCGGCCTGCTCGTGGACGATGGTCCAGCTCTTCTCGACGCTGCCCGAGGACCGGTGGGCCTCGTCGCAGACCATCAGGGCCAGCGGCGGCAGGATCTCTCCCTGGCGTTCGGCCCAGAACCTGTAGGCGTCTGCGACAGCGCCGACCGAGGCGTAGGTGGCGAACAGGGTGACCGGTCGGCGGTGAGCGGCCGCCTGGTCCAGCCACATGCCGATCATCAGCGGGCTGGTCGTCGCCCTTACGCCGAACGGCAGCTCACCGTCGACCAGGGAGCAGATCGCGTGCATGGTTCCGGAGCGGCCGGCGGCCCGCCAGGAGCCGATCATCTGCAGCAGCAGATCCAGCGTCGGCACCACCACCAGGACCGTGCCGTGCGGCGCCAGCTTCTGCCCCGCCGCCGCCCCCACGAACGACTTCCCGGAGCCGGTGGCCATCTGCACCGTCACCCGCAGACCACCCGACGGCACCGGCCTCCCAGGACGGGCCGTCAAGCCCCGCACGATGGCCTCCAGCGCCTCCTCCTGGTGCCCCCGCAGCGAGATGCCCGCAGCGGACCGAGCGGCCGTCAGGTTTGGCTTCACGGCGTCCACGAGAGCGTCCCTCTCCTCACTCACGGGTGCAGTCTTCTCGAGCGCTGCCCGATCGTTTCCTGGCTGAATGGGCTGCCGCATCATGCCTGAAAGGGGTGCAGCTGGACGAGGGTGAGCCAGGTCTCGGGGCCGGGTTCGACATAGGCCGCGCGCACGGCGTACGGCCCGGCCTCCAAAGCCACTCGTACGTGATCTTGATGGTGGCACTTGGCGCTCGTCCAGGCCGAGTCGAAGAGCACGACCGGTCCCGGCACTTGCCAGAGCAGCTCGCTCTCCCACGACGCGGTACGCATCGCGGTGTCCACGCCGGCGAGCATCGCCTCCTCGGACTCCGCCGCGGACCAGCGCACGAACACGCCCCGCTCCGGCAGATACGCCGTCGAGGCTGGCTCGTCCCCCAGCACCAGGGCTTGGGCCGACCCGACCTCGATCAGGCCGGTGAAGCCCTCAACAGCACAGGCCCGGTCGTAGTCGTCCCCGGCCGATCCTGACCATGCCTCCAGCACGGCTTCCGGGACCACGATGAGCGGACCTCCCAAAGACTCCACCCACGAGACCGCTCCCGGCTCCCCGTACACGACCATGCCCGCAACCTACACAGAACAGCCGACGAGCGTGATCCTGCAGGCCGACGACGGGGCCAGGCATCGCACTCACACACCGCTCCGGGCCGCCTGCCCCCTCGTATGGCTGCGCCGGATGCCCGCCGGTGTCGCGCTGCGACGTCTGCCGGATTGGAGGTAGGGACGCGCCTGTCGGACACGGCGACAGCGGTGACAGGGCGCTGCCGTACGGTGTCCTAGGTACCGAGAAGGAGGCACCGATGAGCGCTCAGCCGATCCACGGCCCCGAGCTGATCCCCAGGCCCGCCCAGACGCCCCTGGCCCTGTACGAGGCCGTCGCGGCACTCCTCCCGCACCGGCTGACCGAGATGACCGCCGACCAGGCACGCGCCATGACGGAGGCGGTGGAACACCAGAGCCTCAAGCCCCTGTTGCGCTTCACGGTGAAGTGGGCCGTGGACATCGAGATCGCGCGCCACCCGGAGACGCTCGCCGAGCTGCACCGCGCCGAATACCTCGCCCACCACGCCCAGACGCCGGAAGAGCGTCGGCGGCAGGCCGCCCTCGCCGGCGCCATCGTGAACGCTGCCGCCGAGGCGGTGCGGGGGTGACCTGGGGCTGGGAGTACAACCCTGACGAACCCACCGTCGCCGAAGGGGCACCCCTCGCCTTCGTAGCCCAGGTCGAGAAGAAGGCCGACGAGATCGTCCGCGCCGCTGCAGCGCTCTACCTGGACGGCACCACGTACCAGGGGCCCGGCGAGGGCATGAAGTCCGTCGATGTCGAAGACGGCATTTTCTGGTACATGATTGTCCCACGCGATGAACGCATTTATATTCTGCGAATCCAGTCCCTTTAGCTGGATTTATGCGGGATTTCCTCCCGGTGCTCGGGTGAGCACGGGGCTGCGGCGGGATGTGGTGACACCGGGTTTCTGATACCGCCCGTCTCTGGCTTTTCCAGGGCCGGGCGGCCCGTTTTCCACTTGGATGGGGAGGGGCTCTGTGGCGGGATCAACTGACAGCCCACACTTGATACATGTTCGGCATGGACGGCTCTGAGGTAGCCTGCCGGTCTCGGGATGGGGAGGTTGGCTAGTCAGTGATCGGCCAGTCCCGGCGCTTCCCTAACCCCGCCCCCGCCGCGCCTTCAACCCCCACACCCAGGCCACACCACCCCCTAGCCAGCCCTACCCCGCCTCAGCCAATAGACCAGCTCAACCGTTTGAGCAGGGCTCAGCCACACGGGCCGCGGAGCGAAGCGGAGCGGCCCCGGGAGGGGAGCGAAGCGGACTGACCAGGCCCGGCGCAGCCGGGCCGGCCTGACCGAAGGTCAGGCCACGGACACGCGGAGCGGGTCCGCCCACCCGCCGAAGGCGGGTGGCGCACGGAGGGCCGAAGGCCC
>NZ_JBFBJY010000109.1:0-19108 GCF_040702125.1 Kitasatospora sp. NPDC085895
CCCTATATAAACACTTACACTAAAACCCTCTCCCCCAACACCCCCCTCTCCCGACCTCTCGTCGCCCCCGCGCCCCACCCCCCCGCGGCCCCCCCCCGCCCCCCCCACCCGGGGGGCCGCGCCGTCCGGAACCGGGGAAGCCATGGCGGTGTTCAGGACCGCGAACTCGGCGTAGGCGTCCGCGAAGCACAGCCCGGTGACGCGATCTCCCACGCTGAAGGCGGTGACTCCGGCACCCAGGGCGACGATCTTCCCGGCGACCTCGCCTCCGAGCGGGACCGGCTCGCAGCCCTCGCGAACCTTGCGCACGGGGGGCAGGGTCACCCCGACCGCCTCGACCCGGATCAGAACCTCCCCGGCACCTGCCTCGGGTCGGTCGACCTCCTCGGCGAACAGCACTTCGGGCCCACCGTCGACCTCATGGCGAATGCGCAGCACAGGACCTCCCCGATCCGAAATCATTGGGCATCCCAACGATAGGGCGCATGTCATGGGGAAGTCCAACGACTTTGGATAGGGTGAGCCCATGACCACGGACCTCCAGCGCATCCAGGGCCTGCCCACGTGGCTCATCGGCCGTGTCGCGGCCCGAGGCCGGGGCATGGTCGCCGACGCGATCGCGGCGGAGGGGCTGAAGCTGATGCACCATGCGGTGCTGGCCGCCACCGCCGAGTACGGACCGGTCACCCAGGCCGACCTGGGCCGCCGGCTGGCCGTCGACCCCAAGGACATGGTCGGCATCCTCAACCACCTCCAGCAGCAGGGCCTCGTCCTGCGCGCCCCCGACCCCTCCGACCGCCGCAAGAACGCCGTCACCGTCACCCCGGAGGGCGCAGCCGTCCTCTCCCGCTGCGGCACCCTGGCCGAAGCCGCCAACGCCGAACTGCTGGCACCACTCACCCCGGACGAGCAGGAACAGCTGATCGCCCTGCTGAACCGGCTCCACACGGCACCGGAGAGCCCGGACTGATCCCACGGGATCGACGGGCAGACCCTGGTGACGTGAACCGGAGATCCGCCGGCAGCGGGAGCGGGACCGTGGGCGGTGGGGACCGGGGGATGCCCCGGGCGTTGCGAGCGGTGCGGCCCGGCGGTCGGCCGGAGGGCGGACAAGCAGGGGCCGGGCGTGGCGCTTGCGCCGATGGACGCGGCCGATCCCGCGGGCGGAACCCTCCACCTGCCGCTCGTGATCCCCGCAGTGGGACCCGACCGCGGCCCGCTGCATCCGGTCAGGACCCGGCCTTCCTCCTCCTGGACGGGCCGGGCCTGCCGCATGCCAGCGGCCTGGCGGCAGTCGAGCACCCGCGGCGCAGGAGGCGGGGAAGGGCGGAGCGATCGGCCTGTGCGGCCGCCGCGTTCACCTCGCTTCCTGCGCCGAGCCCTGCGGCGTGGTGCGGAAACGCACCGGTGTGGCCGGACGGTCGTTGGTCTGTCGGCGCGTGAGACGGCTCATGCCCCTCGTGCCGGCCGCCGAGAAGGCCCGGCCGGCGCGGATCCCTTTGCACGAGGAGTTCCGACCGTTGACCGACTTCCACCGGCCCGGCCCGCAGCCGCGGGAGGCCTTACGCGCCGACCTGCCCGCTGACGCGCTCGGTTTCCTGCGACAGTACGGCCTGCACCCGGCCCCCGAGGCGTACCTCGCGCACGGTTACGTGGACCTGTGCCTCAAGGCGTGGCCGACCGCCGGCGGGCCCCCGCTGCGCCTGGCCGTGCGGTGGGCTCTGTGGACGTGGACCACCGACGACCTCCTGGACGGAGGCCTCGGTGCCGACGCCCCGCCGGACGCGATCGAGCGACTCACCCACTCGCTGCGGCGTGTCGCCGCCGGGAGCGAGCGGCCCGCACCCTACGAGCACCCCGTCGTCCACGCGCTGGCGGAGCTGGTCCGGCAGACCCGGGCGGCCATGCCCGACCACTGGTGGCAGCGCTACCGCGAGCAACTGGACGCCTGGATCGTCGCGGCGCGCGACAAGCTGGTGCACTACCTGCGGCCGGGACGGACACCAACGCTGCACGAGTACCTGCTGCTCCGGCCGGCCGACGGCGGGATGCTGCTGGCCGCCATGTGGTGCGAACTCGCCGGCCAGTGCATCACACCGCACTGGACAGACCCCGTGGTCCACGACCTTCTCGACGCCTTCTCGACCTGCGGGATCCTCACGAACGACCTCGCGGGCGGCACCGGCGAGGGCGAGGCCTTCAACGCCGTGGCCGCCCGGATGGCCGACGACGGGCTCTCGCTGGAGCAGGCGCGCCGGGAGGTGAGCGAGCGGCTCGAGGCGGAGGAACGGCGCTTCCGGTGGCTGTACTCGGCCGTCAGGCGCGGCTTCCCCGCCGGGCCGCTCCCCGAGGCCGGCACCGCCACCACCGACCACCCGGACCTGGTCCTGGACACCCGCCGCTTCGCCCTGCTCCTCGATCAGTTCCGCACGGCCCTCACCACGTGGACGGGCACCAGCGCCCGCTACCCGGCACCCAGAGCCCCGCACCGGGCGCACCGCGCTCTTCGCAGCGTCCTGGTTTCCCCCGCACGCCGCACGTGGAGGGCGGTGGGTCGGCGCTCTCGGCGGACACCGGTGAACGGTGATGCGGTTCTCTGAACCTTCGTCCCGCCTCCCGCCTCCTTCCTGCCTCGGGCCGCGGACAGGGCGTCAGGGGAGGCGGAGGGCCTGGCCCGTGACGACGAGGTCGGGGTTGTCGCCGTTCGGGGCGTGGCGTCGAGGGCGGGTCGGCTGCCGGTGCACCGTCCCCCGGACCGGCCCTCCGCCTCCCCGTCAAGCAGGAGTTCGGGGAGCGAAGGAGAGCAGTTCCTCCCGGTCCTTGCTGACCACGCCGTAGGTGGCCTCCGGAACCTCGACCCAGGCGCCGGGCAGGTCCCCGATCGGTTCGGAAACCACCAGGCGCGCATCGTCAGCCGCCTCACGCAGGACGGCCCGGTCGGGATACATCTTCCTGAGCTGTGGGACGCTCCGGTTGAAGTACAGCGATCGGGTCCGGCCCGCGCTCGAATACCGGAACGCCCACAGTGAATCGCCGTCGCTGGTCGCGATCGTTCCCTGGAAGGGGAACCGGTGTCCGTGCTCGCGGCCGCGCGCCTCGACGAACCCGATCATGCGCTCGACGGCGCCCGGAGGGTCGTCCTCGAGCCCGAAGGTGAGTGCCAGGTAGAACATCAGCTCGGTGTCGGTCGTGCCCTTGATGTTCAGCCAGAGTGCGGGGTCGATCTCGAAGGCGAGTTCCCGCTTGATGTCGCCGAGCCCGTCGATGAAGCCGTTGTGCATCCACAGCCACCGCCCGTACCGGAACGGGTGACAGTTGGTCTGCTGCACGGAAGAGCCGATGGCGGCGCGGATGTGCGCGAAGAACAGCGGTGAGGTGGTGTGCGCCGAGACCTCGCGCAGGTTGGTGTCGTTCCATGCCGGCTCGGTGCTGTGGAACACCCCTGGCACGTCGGTCCCGTCGTACCAGCCGATCCCGAAGCCGTCCCCGTTGGTCGTCTCGGCTCCGAGCTTGGAATGCAGACTCTGATCGATGAGCGAGTGGACCGGGGTGTAGAGCACATCCGTCAGCCGGACAGGAGACCCCCAGTAGGCGAGCCATCGGCACATGGTCGACCTCCTTGCGGACGTGGCGACCCGGCATGTCCCTTCGACGAGAGAACACCGGCGGACGTCTGTCACTGCAGAAATTATCGATCGTTCCCGGGGGCGGTGCAGGACGAGAGCCCGCCCGGCGAACCACGAGGAGGGATGCTCTCACACGAGCTGCCCGACTGTTCACCGCCCGCAGTACTGCACCGAGTCATATCGGCACGTTCATCACAGTGACAGGCCGAGATGCGCCGTTCACCCGCCGACACGGAACCGCAGACGCGCCTCGGCAGCCGCCGCCCACCCGGCCTCCGCCGCGGTCGGCCGGCCGCCCGGCCGGTTTCCCGGGCCCGGTCCGAACACCCGATGCCTGATCCTCACCCCCGAGCGCCGGCACCGTTTCCCCGCCCTGCGCGAATGCACCGCACCCACCTCGTCGCCGTCTGCCACCGCACCCCGCTCACGGCCCCCGCCGCAACCGACCGGAGCGCCGTCCGCGGCAGGGCGCCGCCGGGCCGGGCAGGTCCTAATCGCCCGGTGGGGTGAGGACGTTGTCCCGGCCCCAGACGGAGAGCGGCTCCAGCGCATCGTTGAGCGAGAGGCCGCGCGCCGTCAGCGAGTACTCCACCCGGGGCGGAACCTCGTCGTACACCTCGCGGTGCACGATGCCGTCCGCCTCCAACTCCCGCAGGTGGGAGGCGAGCACCTTCTCCGTCACCCCCGCCACCAGCCTGCGGAGCTCGCCGAAGCGCCGGGGCCGCTCACTCAACGCCCAGATGACCATCACCTTCCACTTGCCGCCGATCACCTCCACCGCCGCGTCCAGTCCGCAGACGTGCGCCCCCGCCCGCCGCACGGTCGCCATCGCCCCCACCCCTCCCACCTGCTCACTCACTTCCGGGTAACCACCCACTCCGAAGTGGGTACTTGATCGTTCCACAGTCTGCAACGAGCCTGATCGGCATGGACGACAACACCTTCGAGAAGACCCCGATCACCCTGCTCGGCCTCGGCGCCATGGGTACGGCACTCGCCCGCACCTGGCTCACCGCCGGACACCCCCTGACCGTCTGGAACCGCACCCCCGCGAAGGCCGAGCAACTCGCCGCAGCGGGCGCCACGGTCGCCCGGACCGCCGACGAGGCGGTCGCCGCGAGTCGCCTGGTGGTGGCCTGTCTGCTCGACGACGCGTCGGTCGGCGAGGCACTGGCAGGCATCGACCTGCACGGCAAGGACCTGGTCAACCTCACCACCTCGACCCCCGGAGAGGCCCGCACGCGAGCGGAATGGGCCCACGGGCGCGGCGCCCGCTTCCTCGACGGCGGCATCATGGCCGTCCCACCGATGATCGGCATCCGCGAGGCCGGCGGCTACGTGTTCTACAGCGGCTCACGCGCCCTCTTCGACGACCACCGCAGCGCCCTGGAGGCACCGGCCGGCGCCACCTACGTCGGCGAGGACGCCGGCTTCGCCGCCCTGCACGACGTGGCACTGCTCAGCGCGATGACCGGCATGTTCGCCGGCGTCACACACGCCTTCGCGCTGATCCGCAAGGAGGACGTCGCACCGCGGGACCTCGCCCCGCTGCTGGTCGACTGGATCGGCGCGATGGGGAGCATGGTCCACCTCACCGCCGCACGGCTGGAGAGCGGCGACTACACCTCCGACGTGGCATCCAACCTCGCCATGATGGTCGCCGGCAACGCCACCCTGCTGCGCACCGCCGATGAGCAGGGGGTCAGCCCCGAACTGCTCATCCCTTACATGGAACTGATGGAGCGACGGCTCGAGGCCGGCCACGGCAGCGAGGACGGCACCGGCCTGGTCGACCTGCTCTGACCTCCCGGAGCGGCATCACCGCGCCGAAACCCCCACCTGGCGCCAGGCACACCGCATGATTCAGCGGGGATCTTGCGAGGAACCCCGGCCGTTCACGGCCGGGAGGAATCGCATCCTTGGCCCGGAGGCGCGGAGCGCCGGAGGGCTCTGCGCCTCCGGGGCGGCGGTCAGCCTGGTCGCTTCTGGTTCTCGATGCACTCCTTGATGATCTCCAGGGGTGCGGTGCCGCAGGAAGCGGCGAAGTAGCTGGGAGACCAGAAGTGCTCATCCCACAGGCACTTGCGGATGTGGCCCGGGAAACTCATGGCGGAGCCTGCGGGCTGATACGCCCTTGAGGGATCTGACCGGGCGGGAGATCGCGACCTCGGGCGGGTAGTGCACCCGGAAATGGACATGATCGCGTTCGCCGTTGAACTCGACCGGCTCGGTTTCGAAGTCGACACCGCCGGCGCGCATGATCTCTTCGCAGTGTCCAAGGATCTCGTCGGTGAACGGACCACGCCAATGCTCGGGCGTGAAGACCAGGTGGGCACGGAGGGTGTGGACGACCGTTCGACCCGGCGGATGTCGGGGTTTGGTTCCCATCCGGATGACAGGGGTCGGCGCTAGGGTCGACTCCGTGAAGGTCGTGGTGCAGGTGAAACTGTCGCCGGAGGCGGCCAGGCGGCCGCGCTCCGGGCGACCCTGCGCACGGTCAACGAGGCTGCGTGCCGGGTGTCGGAGGTGGCGTTCGAGCGCGGGGTCCCGCGTGAGTACGAGCTGCGCGAACACACCTACGCCGAGTTGAAGGCGCGCGGGCTGGGAGCGCAGGCCGCCCAGCATGTGATCAAGAAGGTCCGTGACGCCTACACCACCCTGAAGGCGAACATCCGCGCCGGGAACCTCGGTGAGCCCGGTTCCAAGCGCCGCCGCAAGGCGGAGTCCAAGCCGGTCGCGTTTCGTCCCGCAGCCGCGCAGCCCTATGACGATCGCTGCCTGTCCTGGCAGCTGGACCGGCAGACCGTGAGCATCCGGACGACGGCCGGACGCCTCAAGGACGTGCGCTTCGCGTGCTCGGCGGACGCGCTCACGATGCTCCGCGACCACCGGCAGGGCGAGTCGGACCTGGTCGAACGCGACGGCGTGTTCTACCTGATCGCCACCTGCGAGGTGCCCGAGGCTGCGCTGAACGAGAACCCGGCGGGCTTCGTCGGAGTGGACCTCGGTGTCGCCGACATCGCCACCACCTCGACCGGGTACCGCCCCGCCGGGCGCGGCCTGAACCGGCACCGCAAGCGGCAGCTCGACCTCCGCAGGAAGCTCCGGGTCAAGGGCACCAAGGCCGCCAAGCGCCCCCTCAAGAAGCGCTCTCGCAAGGAAGCCCGGCACACCGCCAACGTCAACCACATCGTCGCCAAGACCATCGTCGCCACCGCTGAACGCACCGGCTCCGCAATCGCCCTGGAAGACCTCACGGGCATCCGCAGCCGGGTACGGCTCCGCAAGGACCAGCGGACCACCGTGCACTCGTGGAGCTTCCACCAGCTCGCCGCCTTCGTGGAGTACAAGGCGAAGCGGGCCGGAGTGCCGCTGGTGTACGTCGACCCGGCGTACACCAGCCGGCAATGCTCCCAGTGCCACCACATCGACCGGCGCAACCGCCCATCACAAGCACGGAGGAGCCCACCCAGCAGCCAGTTGGACGCTACCTCCGAGCCCGGCCCCTCAGGGCCGGGTCAAGTTGACAAGATCACCAGGTGCGCGCACCGACCTGCGCCGGCCCTGAGCCGTGGGTCCGGGCTCCCTGCCGTGCTGCGCGAGAGGCTCACGGGGACCGGTCGGCGACCCCGGTGTTCCTTCCGTTCTGCCGTCCGCGTCGGGGCCTGGCTGCACGAGGCCTGCGGCCCGTTCCTCTCCCGTTTGGTTCTCCGCCGTCGGGTGACACTGCCCGTGTGACGAATGATCACCGTCGCCGACAGCCCGCCGGATCTCCATGCGAGCCACCTGCCACCGCTGGTCCGCGGGCCCGCCGGCAGCTCCCGCCGGTCGGCCCGGTGCAGTTCCAGGCACCACCCGGGAACGAACCTCCCGCCGCCCTGCCGCTGCAGCGCCCCGCCGCTGTGCCCGCCGTGGCCTTCTCACACCCCGGTGCCGCGCCCCTGCGCTGACTCACCCCCGCCGCCCGGCCGCGCCCCGCCAGGAGCACTGCTGCCGCGCGACCCTCTACGGCGCGATGTCGCCCTCCCAACACATCCGCCCCGGATGCGTTGGAGACCAGCGGTACACGGAGAAGCCGCCCGGGTGGGTGCAGCCCTCGCCCGAGTCCAGTACCACGCCGCCGGCGATCTCCGTGAGGGTGAGCGGGAGGACATCCAGATAGGAACCGTCGAGGGGCCCGGCGAACAGTTCCAGGCGGCCTGCTCCCGGTTCGCTCCACAGCCCGGTGCCCGGTCCTCGGCCCGGCCCGTGCGGCTCACTCCTGACCGGATCGGGCCACGCAGGCTTCATCGGCTCTCCGCCCTCCGCTCCAGCCGACACCTGGCGCCCTCCCCGTGTGTGCCCGTTGCGCCCGGAGCCGGCATCCGGCTTCGGCGTCCTGTACAAGTCAAGCGCATCGGACCGCTGAAGTGTCACGGGGCGGGGCGAGGCGGCGGCGACGGACGGGCCGGTGTCGTTCGGACCGTGCCGGGCTCATGCGGCGGCGGGGCGCCGTTCGAGGAGGGGCGGAGGCCAGGATCCCGGGCCGCGCCCCTCCGCCCGGTACGCCAGGGGCGTCCGCGGGCAGGGCACGGCGGGTCGACCCCGACGAGGTGTGGGCGATGACCGGTGGGGCAGGCGTGGGGCATGTCGGTGGCTTCGGTGGTGGATACGGCGCTCGACCGCACGGTGGTGCTGGGCTACGGGAACGTCGGCCTGCGGGCGCGCAGGCGCCTGCCCACCTGGCCGGCGGACCCGCCGCGCATGGACGGCAAGGTCGTGCTGGTGACCGGGGCCGCGTCGGGCATCGGTCTCGCGGCGGCGGCGGGCTTCGCCGGGCTCGGTGCCTCGGTGCGGGTCCTGGCCCGCGACCGGCTGCGGGCCGAGCAGGCGGTGCGGCTGACCCGTGAACGTGCCGGCCCCGGCGCCCCGGCGGCGGTGCCGGTCGCCTGCGACCTGACGAGCCGGGCCGAACTGCGGTCCTTCGTCGAGGCGTTCCTGAGCGGCGAGCCGCGGCTCGACGTGCTGGTCAACAACGCGGGCGTGATGCCGGACGAGCGCAGCTTCGGCGCGGACGGCGTCGAGTTGGACTTCGCCACCCACGTGCTCGCGCCGTGGATGCTCATCCGCGGTCTGGCCCCGCTGCTGGCGCGCTCCGCGCCGGCCCGCGTCATCAACGTCACCTCGGGCGGCCAGTACGACCAGCGCATCCCCACCGGCGACCTGCAGTCACTGCACGGCCGGTACGGCCCGAAGAAGGTGTACGCGCGCACCAAGCGCGAGGAGATGGTGATCACCGAGCAGTGGGCCCGGCGGCTGGCCGGCCAGGGCATCCACGTGCACGCCATGCATCCGGGCTGGGCCGACACCAAGGGCGTGCGGCAGTGGATGCCGCTGTTCCGCGCGGTGACCCGGCCGATCATCCGCACCCCGGAGGAGGGCGCGGACACCGTCGTGTGGCTCGGCGCCGCACCCGAGGCCCTGCACTCCACCGGTCTGCTGTGGCACGACCGCCGCCCCCGCCCCACCACCTACGCGCTCGGCGCCGGACCGGACAGCGACGCCGCCCGCCAGGAGCTGTGGGACCACCTCACCGACCTCGCATCGGCGCCGGATCGTGACCGGCCGGCACCGTAGCCCCGAACGGGGCACCGATGGTGGTTACGCACCGGCCGACCTCGGCCAGAAGCGGTGTGTACCCGGCCGGGCAGGGTGTCTCACCTTCCGCACGGCACTGCCCAGGCGATGGGCACGAGCGAAGGGAGCACCTGATGAAGATCACTACCAAGATCGCCCTCGGGATAGCGGTTGTCGTCGGGTACGTCCTCGGGCGACTGAAGAAGGGGCGGTGGGCCCTCGCCGTCGCGGGGTACCTTGCCGGACGGCGTCTCGATCCGCGGGGGCTCGTCTCCGAAGGGTTGCAGAAGCTGGGGGAGGCGCTGTCCTAGGCATCCGAGCTGCCTGGGGCGGAGCCCGTCCGAGGAGAGCACGTCCTGGACCCCACGCGCGCCGCGGACCGGCCCGCAGACCGGAGCCGGGCCTGGCCCATGTGCGGGAGGTGCTGGACGGCGCCGCGCTTCGGCAACGACGAGGAGGCCGAGCAGCGGAACGACGACGTGGGCCCGGTGCGGCCACGGCATGCCACCGGCGGCGGCTCGTCGTCCGCCGAGGCGTGCCCCGCGCCGGCAGGCGGGAGAGGGCAACGCTGCGCCCTCCGACCTCGGTGCTCTCCGCACGTCCTGAGCCGACCCTTGCGCGCCGAGGACATTCCTCGATCGCCGGAGGGCAGCAGTAGCCTGAAAGGTTCGCATCCGATGGAAATGTGAGGGAAGGCGCCGATGCCGGCTCGAAACCGCGACCTCGCCACGCTGGCGGACATCATCGAACCCGCGGACCACGGCCTCGACGAGGCGACGGCCGCCCGGGTGCGGGCGGTGGTGGCCGCGCGCGCCCGCGACGCCCAGGACCTGCAGATGCTTCTGGACGCCCTGGGGCTCGGCCCGAGGGCCGGCTGACCCGGTGTCCGCGGTGCAGGGGGCGGGCCGGTGGCCGGCGCCTGCTGCTGTGTACCGCCCGCCGCGCAAGGACCCGCTCCGCGGTGCTCGCGGTGGGGGCACCGTCGGTGGCGGCCGTGATCGACGGCTTGGCCGCCGCGGACGGCGAAGCGGAGGCCGAGCGCTCGAACCTGCGGCGGACCAAAGGCCGCGTCGGCCGTAGGACGGGCGAAACGATCCTCGGATCGGTCAGGGTGCCGTTGGCCATCTCGGTCGCCGCTCCCCGGGATCGGCGGTGGGGAGCCGGCTCGGCCGTGCCGGGCGGTGGCGTCGATCCAGGCCACCGCCCGGGAGCCCCGGCCTGCGTTCCCTCCGGCCGGGGTGACGGCGTACCCCGTGGCCGACGAGCGCGAATGCCGTCTTCGGCCGGATGCCGGCCGTGCCGGTCGTGACCACGGCGGTCTCATGTGCGCCTCATCTCGAGGAGAAACGCATTCCTCGTCCGCTCGGCTGTCGGGGTGGGCGACACGGGGATTCGGATGCCGTCCGCCCGACCCCCGTTCCGTCAGGTCATGGTCGGCGCCTGCCCCTCCAGCTCCAGGCCTTCCGGCAGGGCCGCACTGTGCACCACGCCCAGCCGCTGCGTGGCGCGGGTCAGGGCCACGTAGAGCTCCGCGCGCCCGAAGTCGGCCGGTTCGACCACCAGTACGCTGTCGAACTCCAGGCCCTTCGCCTGCGTCGGCGAGAGCAGGACCAGCGGGTGGGTGAGGTCCGGCTCGGGCCCGGAGTCGGCGCCCGGCAGTGCCGCCGCCAGGTCGCCGAGCAGGTGCTTCGGGGCCACCACGGCCAGCCGCCCGCCCGCGCCGTCCGCCGGGACGGGCTCCGCCGCCACGCACGCCGCCACCGCGTCGGCCAGCTCCGCCGCGTCCGCCACCTTCCGCGCCCACGGGCGGACCCCCGTCGACCGCACCGAGCGCGGCGGCCGGAAGTCCGGGTCCGTCGCCCGGACCACGCCGGCCGCGACCTCCATGATCTCGGCCGGGGTGCGGTAGTTGACGTCCAGCAGCACCCGCTCGAAGCGCTCGCCCACGTGCGGGCCCAGCGCGGCCGACCAGGTGCCGCAGCTGCCCGGCTCGGAGCTCTGCGCCGGGTCGCCGACCAGGGTCATCGAACGGGTCGGGCAGCGCCGCATCAGCAGCCGCCACAGCATCGGCGTCAGCTCCTGCGCCTCGTCGACGATGACGTGGCCGAAGGCCCAGGTCCTGTCCGCGGCCGCACGCTCCGCGGCGCTGCGCCCGTCCGCCTCCACCTGACGGTCCGCCAGCCGTTCGGCGTCGATGAGGTCGTGGGCGGCCAGCTGCTCGGAGTCCTCGTCCTCGCGATCGGCGAACTCGTGGCTGCGCGAGCCGTACGAGAGGTCCAGCACGCCCTGGGCGTAGGCGATGGCCTCCTGCCGCTGTGCCTCCTCCGCGGCGAGGCGGGCGGAGTCGTCCTCGCCGAGCAGTTCCGCCGCCTCGTCCAGCAGCGGCACGTCCGCCGGGGTCCACGGCCAGGCCGTGAAGGGACCGCACGGGGCGCGGCGGACGGCCGCGGCGTCGGCGTCCGGGAGGTGGGTGGGCTCCTCCAGGTAGTCGGCGACCAGTCGCTCCGGCGTCAGCAGCGGCCACAGCTCGTCGATCGCGGCGTGGACCTGTGCGCTGGCGGCGACGCCCTTGCCGATCAGTGCCCGGTCGTCGGCGCCGAGCAGGTTCGGGCCGCCGTAGGGATCGGTGCCGATCCGCTCCACCAGTTGGGCGGTGAGCCCGTCGATGACGGCGAAGGCGAAGTGCGGCCTGGCGAGGTTGTGCGGCAGATGCGTCCTGCGGGCGCGGTCGCGAGCGGCAGCGACCAGCTCCCGGTCCAGTACCAGCACGCCGTCCTCGTGGTCGATCCGCAGCTCCGGCCAGCCCGTGGCCTGCCGGTCGCGGAGGTGGGCGGCGAGGGCGTCCGCCATGGCGGCACCGCCCTTGACGGCCGCCGCCTCGGGCGTGTCCGTGCCGGTGGCGCGCACGCCGGGGAAGAGCTCGCCCGGGGTGGCCAGCAGCACCCCGGTCTCGCCCAGTGCGGGCAGCACCTGGCCGATGTAGCCGAGGAAGGTCGGGTTGGGCCCGACGATCAGCACCGCGCGCCGGGCGAGCAGCTCGCGGTGGGCGTAGAGCAGATAGGCGGCGCGGTGCAGGGCCACCGCCGTCTTCCCGGTGCCGGGACCGCCCTCGACGACCAGCACGCCGCGGTGCGGGGCGCGGATGATCCGGTCCTGCTCGGCCTGGATGGTCTGCACGATGTCGTGCATCCGGCCGGTGCGGGCGGCGTCCAGCGCGGCGAGCAGCACGGCGTCGGCGGTCGCGCCCTCGTGGCCGGTGCGTTCGGCGTCGTCGAGGTCGAGGATCTCGTCGTGCAGGGCGGTGACCCGGTTCCGCTCGGTGGTGATGTGACGCCGCCGGCGCAGGCCCATCGGCTCGTGGCCCGTGGCGAGGTAGAACGGGCGGGCGACGTCGGCGCGCCAGTCGACGACCAGTGGCGTCCGCTCCTCGTCGTCGGCGCGGATCCCGATCCGGCCGATGTGGTGGTCGGCCCCGTCCCGGAAGGCCAGCCGGCCGAAGCAGAGCCCGTGTTCCCCGGAGGAGTAGAGGGCCAGCAGTCCGCTCTGCTCGGCCACCAGCACGTCCCGCTCCAGCAGCATCTGGGCGTTGGTCGCGCCCTGTGCCAGCGCGGCGTCGACCCCGGCGGCGGCCCGTGCCTCCAGTTCGGCGAGGCGCCCGCAGAGCAGATCGATGAATTCCTGTTCCCGGAGAATTTCGCCGTTTGACAATTCTGCTCCCGCTCACATATACTGACACCATAAGGTTTCCGGAGTTCATTTTTTCGGGTCGCTCCGAATGAACTCATGGAATCCACCAATCTACGAGGTGAATGTCCGGGACGCCAGTGCGCCCCGGTTTTTTGTTGTGCAGGGTGGCCGACTTTTGCGTCGTCGTGGTCGTGGCGCCCGGCTGGGCGTGCGGCGCGCGCCCGGTCCGGCAACTGTCGGCTCGGTTCTTGGCGGCCGTGCGGTCCTGGAAGAAGCTGCGGATCTTCACCGGGTCGCCGTGCGCGTCCGACGTCGCCTCCTCGAGGACAGCCCGACCGTCGCCGCTGATCGGGCAGGCCCGGCACGTGTCCACGCACCGGACGAGACGTTCCAGGGCCGATCGACCGTGTGCCCGCCGCAGCGGACCCGGTCCGTCCGCCGTTCGCCGAATCGTCCGTCAACTCACTTCGCCCCCGGGCGCGTTCGCCCGTCGGTCGGGGCCATGGGCTCCCGGTATGAAGATCGGTGAACTGATGGGCACCGGCCGTACAGCCGACGTGTACGCACTGGACGAGGGCCGCGTGCTGCGGCGCCACCGCGACCGGACGAGGCAGAACGCGTTATGGCCGAACACACGCGGATGGCGAGCGCCCGCCTGCGGGCCTCCACGGAGAAGCCGGACTGACCGTGCAGCCGCGGGCCGGGGCGGGCGGGGACTGTTCTGCGCGTCCGTGGCCACGCACGCCAGACCGTTGCGTCACGGCGCCTGCTGCCATGATCAGGAACGGTTCGGACTCTCGTCGGCAGGAGGGGTCTTCGCCGGGACCGCCTGGTCCGCCTCGGTGATCCCGGCCGCCCCGGCTGCTTCCCGGAAGGTGACGACCGCCTCGCCGTTCTCCTGCGCCCATGCGGTGAGCATCCTGATGGGTTCCTCCAGGGTTCGCCCCAGATCGGTCAGGCAGTACTCCACGCGCGGCGGCGCCTCGGCGTACGCATGCCGTTCGACGAGCCCGTTGGCTTGGAGCCGGCGCAGCGTCTGGGTCAGTACCTTGCGCGAGATGCCACCGCTCAGCTCGACCAGCTCGCCGTGGCGCAACGGGCCGTCGGTCAGCGCGAAGAGCGTGACCATGGACCACTTGCTGGCGATGATCTCCATCGCCAGGAGAGCGGGGCAGTCGGCGAGGAAGGCAACTCCGGGTCGCAGGCTCATGCCCCGAAGGTTACCTGGAGGTACCTATCGGGTGCCTATCGTCGTCGAGGTGCGCACGCCCCTTACCCGCATCTCGCATGATTGAGGTTCAGCCGTGTTCGTCTCCCTTGCCGTCGTCACCGTGGTCATGTCGGCGCTTCTCCTGGTGTCGGCCGGAGCCAAGTCCCTGCGGACGCGGCACATCACCGAGCAGATGTCCGCCCTCGGAGTGCCGCAGAGCATGATGGCCCTCCTGGTCGGCGCTCAGATCGCGGGCGCAGCCGGGGCGGTCGCCGGGCTCCGGTGGGGACCCGTCGGGATCGCCGCCGCGATCGGTCTGACGCTGTACTTCGCCGGGGCGGTCGCCTTCCACCTGCGCGTCGGCGACCGCAAGGGCGCGTTTCCGGCAGCGGTCCTCACCGTGCTCTCCGTCGCCCTGATCGTGCTGCACGCCGCCACCCTCTGATGCGCTGTGACGACGCGGACCGGGCGGCACGGATCGGCTACGGCTGTCCGGCGCATCACCCGGCGGCACGGGCGACCTCCGGCCCTCGCGCCCCTGCCCTGAGATGCCCGGGAGCGTGATGCCGCCGCAGAGGACCCGGGCACCCTCCGGGAGGAGGGCGCGCGGGCGAGGGTTGTGAGGGGGACGGGCAGCGTCTGCCGCACGTCGGCGAGGTGGACGGTGGCGGACGTCATGCCCGGGCCCTGCGCGGTCCGGTCGACGGCAAGGCATCCGGCCGGGCGCCAGGGTGTGGGACTCGGCGAGGAGCGCGGCCAGGGCGGAGCAGCCGACGACCGGTGCCTCTGGAGCGGGTTGCCGCTGAGCGCTTCGTGCAGGGCGAGGGCGAGGCACGGCGGGGGCGAGGCACGGCGAGGTGCCCGTTCTGACGTGGCCGTCGAGGGCGAGCACGTGGGTTCCGGCCGGCCCGGGCCGGCGGGGGGTGCGCAGGTCGGATGACATGGACCCGCACAGACGGGGCAGGCGGAGGCCTTGTCCGTTGACCTGCGCCCGGAGGTGTTCATGAGCATGGCCATGGTTCTGCTGCTGATCCCGCTCGCGCTGGCGGCGATCCTGACCGCGACCGCCCCCTCGCCCGCCCGCCACCGCGGCCCGCGTGCCGCCGCCGTCCGGGCCGACAGGGCGACCGGCCCCCGCCACGCCCGGCCCTCCCGCTGACACCGCCGCTCCGTCGAGCGGTGAACGCGGCCGACTCCGTCATGGCGCGGTCGTGCGCCCGGCGGCGGAAGCGGCATGGCGCGCGGATCACGGCGGGCGGATCACGGCGGGCGGCCGGGCGGGGATTCCGTCCGGCCGCCCGCGGCCCGTGCCGGAAGCCGTGGCTAGGACCCCTGTGCGTCAGGACGTGCCGCGGCCGGTGACGAAGTCGCAGGCCCGGTCGACGAGGCCGCGCCGGGAGCGAGGAGCTTGCTCGCGGTGGGGCTGCTGGGTGCAGCCGGGTCGAGGCCCCGGGACGCGGGTCGGTCAGTGCTCCGCCGCTTCGCGGGAGGGGACACGGGCTTCCCGGGCGGCGGCCCAGGAGGCGAGCAGGCGCAGGCCCTCCTCGTCGGGGGAGCCGGGCTCGGCGGTGTAGACGGTGAGGGTGAGACCGGGTTCGGCGGCCGTCTCCAGGCCCTCGTAGGCGAGGGTGAGTTCGCCGACGGCGGCGTGGTGGAAGCGTTTGGTGCCGGTGCCGTGGTGGCGCACGTCGTGGGCACCCCAGCGGGTGCGGAACTCGTCGCTGCGGGTGGAGAGCTCGCCGACGAGGTCGTGGAGGTCCTTGACGTGGGGGTTCCGGCCGGCCTCGGTGCGCAGGATGGCGACGGCGATGTCGGCGGCCCGGTCCCAGTCGGGGTAGAAGCGGCGGGAGGCCGGGTCGAGGAACTGGTGGCGGGCGAGGTTGTTCTGGTTGCCTGGGGTGTCGTACACCTCGGCGTAGAAGGCGCGGGCGAGCTGGTTGGCGGCGAGCAGGTCCATGCGGCCGTTGCGGACGAACGCCGGGCCGGCGGTGACGGCGTCGAGCATCCACTGCAGACTCCAGTGGGGCGTCCACCGGCGCCCGATGCGGCGGCGGGGCCGGGCGAGGGTGTCGGAGCCGTCGGCGGCCCGGGCCAGGTGCAGCAGGTGGGCGCGCTCGGCGTCGTCGAGTTGCAGGGCGCGGGCGACCGACTCCAGGCCGAGTACGTCCGCATCCCCAACGCCCGGGGCACCCTGGTCGCCACTGACGGCGCCCCCGGCGAGGAGTTCTGGCCGGGCCTGCTCGCGGTCTCGAACGTGCTGGGCACCGGCTGGTGGGCCGCGGATGCCGCTGAGGTGAAGCCCGGCTCGACCGCGGTGGTGGTCGGCGACGGCGCGGTCGGCCTGTGCGCGGTGATCGCCGCGAAGGAGAGGGGCGCGGAGCGGATCATCGCCATGTCCCGCCACGGGGCCCGGCAGAAGCTCGCCCTCGAGTTCGGCGCGACCGACATCGTCACCGGGCGCGGCGAGGACGGCGGCGCCCGGATCAAGGAGCTGACCGGCGGAATCGGCGCCGACAGCGTGCTGGAGTGCGTCGGCACCTCCCAGGCGATGCAGCAGGCCCTGCGCTCCGCCCGTCCGGGCGGCAGCGTCGGCTTCGTCGGCGTCCCGCACGAGGTCGCCGTCGACGGGCGGGAGCTGTTCTTCTCCCACGTCGGCCTGCGCGGTGGCCCGGCCCCGGTGCGCCGCTACCTGCCCGACCTGATCGAGCGCGTCCTGTCCGGCCGGATCGATCCCGGGAAGGTCTTCGACCTCACCCTCCCGCTCGCCGAGGTCGCCGAGGGCTACCGGGCGATGGACGAACGCCGCGCGATCAAGACCCTCCTCAAGCCCTGATCCGGGCCGACCTTCATCCGGGGCAGGGTGCGAGCTTCGGTGTCCGCCGGCGGCGGCCACGTCGCCGGCTGAACCCCGAGCACTTCCACCACTTGAGAAAGGCCGATCGCCGTGGAATTCGTCCAGCCCCGGTCCACAGGCAAGGCGCCCTCCGACCGGTTCACCGGCGACGTCCGGTGGGACGTCATCGTCGCCGGACGCGAACCCTCCCGGATGCGCGCCAACCTCGTCCGCTTCGCCCCCGGCGCCCGCACCCACTGGCACGCCCACGCCGTCGGACAGACCCTCCACGTCGTCTCCGGCACGGCCCTGATCGGCACCCGCGACGGCACCCTCTTCGAGGCCCGCCCCGGCGAGACCCTGGTGTGCCCACCCGGCGAGGAGCACTGGCACGGCGCCGCCCCCGACCGGTTCATGGAGCACATCGCCATGTGGGAGGCCACCGCCGACGGCAGCCCGAGACGACCTGGGCCGAGCCCGTCACCGAGCAGCAGTACAACGCCCCCGCACCTCCTGCCCCCAGCCACCCGGGTCCGCCACCCCGGTGGGCGGTGCCGGGCGCGAGCACGGCGCGCGAAGAGCGGTAGCCGGCATGGTGGGGGGCGGTGTGGGACAGCAGAGCGCCCCACCGCCGGAGTGGGGCGCTCTGAGTGAGGGCTCGGTCGGCCCTGCATCCCGTGCTGCGGCCGCGTCAGTAGTAGTGGGTGCGACCGCCGACACCGTGACCCAGGAGCCCGGCGACCCACAGGATGAGGCCTATGACGGCCAGGACGATACCGATGGTCCACAGGATCGAGATCCCGGTGACGAAGCCGATGACGAGCAGAATGACGCCGAGGACGATCACGGCGGCCTCCCTGGGGCGGGCTGGCGTGAAGCGGAGACGGCCCGGCGAGATGTCCGGATCCGGACCGCCCCCCACAGGGGACCGGCGCCCCGGTCCGGTCTCCTGCCTGCTGAACGGGGCGTATACCGCCGCTCGGACGGGACAAACCGCCTCGAATGCTCGGGCGGTGCACCGGGGGCCCCGGCCCTCGGACAACGGCGTGGTCGGGGTTGAGACCCGGCCCAGGCCGCGGGCCGGCCCGCCACGGCAGGTCCTACCAGCGGTACCAGCGGCCGCGGCTGCCACCTGCGGTGGTGCCGCGGGCGACGAAGCCGATGAGCCAGACGGCGAGGACGACGACGGCGACCCACCACAGCGCCTTCACGGCGAAGCCGGCACCGAACAGGAGCAGGGCGAGCAGCAGGACCAGGACGACGGCGAGCACGGGCGGGTCTCCTTCACAGGCGGTGGACAGTACGCGTTGCGGCCCCGACTGCCCCGTCGTGCCGGACACATGCGGGCACGGTCCGGAGCCGTCGGGCCGGCGGCCTTCAGTCGCGCCTCCTTTCGCCCGCCGGAGCTGCGGGCGCGCAGGGGGATGGGGCGGTCCCGCCCGGGTAGGCGTATCGGCCGACGGAACCACCTGTGCCCGGAACCGGAGGTCGGGATGGACGCGATCGTGCTGCTGAGGGACGACCACAAGACGGTCGAGAAGCTCTTCAAGGCATTCGAAAAAGCCGACGACGAGGCGCACACGGAGAAGCGGAAGATCGTCGATCGGGTGATCGAGGAGCTGACCGTGCACGCGGTGATCGAGGAGGAGGTGTTCTACCCGGCCGCGCGCGAGGCCGCTCCGGACACCACGGACCATGTGCTGGAGAGCGTGGAGGAACACCACGTCGTGGTGTGGATGCTGTCCGAGCTGGCGGGCATGGATCCGGCGGACGAGCGGTTCGACGCGAAGATGACGGTCCTGATGGAGAACGTGCGCCACCACGTCGAGGAGGAGGAGAAGGACTGGTTCCCCGAGGTCCGCAAGGCCATGGGCCGCAACCGCCTCGTCGAACTCGGCGAACGTCTGGAGGAGGCGAAGAAGAGCGCCACCCGCGACCCGCTCGAGGTCCCCAGCGCGACCAAGTGACCCCGCCCGGACGGGGTGCCTTCTCCGGCGGCATGCAGAAGACCACCAGGGTACGGACCGGCCTGCGCAGCGCCGCGGCCCCCCCCCGGGCGGGGCCGCGCCCCCCTCAACCCGTGCCCCCCCGGGGGTGAAACACCAAACGCGCGGCGGACCCCCCAAAACCCCCCCC
>NZ_JBFBJY010000110.1:0-19100 GCF_040702125.1 Kitasatospora sp. NPDC085895
CCTGTGCAATCTGGCACAACGACCGCACCGGCCAGCCCGTCATGCGCTCGCTGACCGCCTATGACCACTAACCCTTCGCATCATTCATCTAGTGCGTACCGCCGGGAGACCGCGCCCAACCTGCTGCCCCGGGACGTCTGGTGGGACGGTGGGCGGCTCACGCCCGAGGACGTGCAGCCGTACTACCGCGGCCTGGTCCTCGCCGACCCCGGGCACCTCGCCGAGGCGACCGGCGACGCGGAACCGGTTCGGGTGCTGGGGACGCTCGGGCTGCCCCGGGTCTCGGCGCTGGGCTGGCTGGACACCGACCGGGCGATGAAGGAACTCACCGTCACGGACGGCCTCCTGGTGATCGCCGAGGTCCACGGCGAGCCGGCCCTCTGGGTCGAGATCCCCACCGGCCGGGTCGTCGACTCGTACGGTGACACGGTCAACTCCTCGCTCACCGCCCTCGCCGCCTGCCTGGCGATGAGCGACTGGGCGCTCCGCCTGTCGGTGGGCCGTGCGACCCGTGGCGACGAATTCGGTGAGCACTACGCCTTCCTCGCCCACGTCCGTACGTCGCTGGCCCGCATCGACCCGGAGGCAGCTGCGGAGCACGACGACGAGTGGTGGTGGCGGCAGACAACCGAGGACCACTGCTACTCCCTGGACGCCTGACCCGCCCTCCGGAAAACCGGCCAGGCCCGGTCAGGGCAGCCGAGCAGGTCGGCGACAGCGGCGAGCAGGCTCTTTGCGTCGACGCGCGTGGTCCGTGGCCACAGGCCGACGAAACCAGCGCCAACTCCACGGAGAACACCCAGCGTCGTCATCCGTTCGCTGCGCCGGCCCGGGACAGGTCGCAGCCGAGATCGGCCAGCCCACGTCGGACAGCTTCGAGCCTGCGCGGGCCAGTCGGCGGACGGATGTGCCGGGGGCAGAGGCCGGGGAAGTGGACGGCCTTCATCCCTCCCCCGGTGCACCTGGGCGACTTCGTCGTCGGTGATGCGTTCGCTGGCCCGGACGTGGGCAAGCCGGTCCCGCTACTCCGCCGCCCATCGCTCGTGCTTCGCGATGCCCTCGGCTGAGTCCTCCGTCGTGGCTTCCGGGTCCGGGGCCTGCGGCGCGGCCCCCCACCGGGCCCCCTGGCTGGCGGGGTACTTCTCGATGGTCGCCAGAGCGAGCGCGACATCCTCCTCCGGGGCGACGTGCTGACCGAAGCTTCCCACGCCGAGTGCGGGCTGCGCGCGAGAGGGAATCGTGTGCGTGTCACCGGCCCGCCCGACTCCGGTGTTGCTCCGGCCCGCCACCCGCAGGCAGCGGGCCGCCATCACCCGCCCCTACGCAGGGAGCTGCTGGCGGTAGGTCTCCAGGGCCGGCGCGGTGGTGGTGGCGAGGAACTCCGTGACGCGGTACTCGGCGACGCCGGCCAGCACGAACGGGTCGCCCTCGACGATCTCCTCGATCCGCTCCCGGCTGTCGCCCACCGCGACGATCACGCCGCCGTCCCGCGGCACCTTGCGCCCGGAGGCGACGAACACCCCTGCGGCGTAGTGCCCTCGGAGCCAGTCCACGTGCTCGGCGAGCAGCGCGTCGATGCGGTCGAGGGTCGCAGTGTAGGTGAGTTCGAGAATGAACATGCGGGCCAGCCTATCCCCGGCGCCCCGCACCGTTGGCGGCTCAAGATCTCGTCCACCGTTTGGACGTGACCATCTCTGTGCCGCTCCCCTGCTGTTCCTCGATCTCGACGGTCCGCTGATCTCAGCCTGGTGTGTCGTTGACCGCTTGGTGCAGGTGGTCGGTCATCGCGTGAGCCACGCCCTGTGAGGCCTGGACATTCAGTGCTCGTCAGTGCGAAGCGGATCGACCGGCTCCATGCGGGGGCCGACTCCTCACGGCCCGGCGGGGAAACTCCGCCGGGGCGCGGACGGATGCGACGAGCACGCTGCCGGAGCGGCGCTCCGCCCGGCTCGGAGGTTCAGCGCCCCGACAGCAGGCCGCAAGCAGTTCCTCACTCCTCATGCGCCTCGCGATCCGGGCCGGCCCCCGGCGGAAGACGGCGTCGGGGCGCTCGGTGGCCCTCGGTGGTCCACTTCGATTGCCGCGGAAGCGAGGTACCGGAGCCGGCTTCGCGTGGGAGTGGCGGATCCCCCTCCTGCTCCTCGTCGCGAGCGGCCGGCCCGGCAGGATGCCCGTCTTCGCACCCGGACAGCGCCCGGGCCTCGGCCGGGGCCGCCCGGGACAGCGGGCGGGCAGATCCGCCTGCCGTGCAGCTCTGCGTCTCCCCGCCGGCGAGCCGTACGGGTCGTTCCAGGGTGATGCGGCCGCTGCGCACGGCGATCGTGCGGCCCGCTCCTCGCGGCGCCCTCGGAAAGCAGGCGATGACCGCCCCGTGGGGGGTCGTGACGGACAGGTACGGTTCGTCCAGCCTCCGGCGGATCCCGACCTCGCTGCCGGCGAGGCATGCGGGAAGCATGTAGTGGTTCCCCTCGAACGAGACGCTCCCGTGCGGACCGACCGTGCGCTGAACGCGGACGCGGGCAGGAAACGGCTTCGAGGGCAGCGGCAGCAGGAGCCGGACGTCCCCCTCCGCCCGCCGGCGCCAGCTGTCCGAGCGCTCGGCGAGACGATCGAGGCTGTCCTGGGCCTCCTGCATGCCGACATCGTCAGCTGCGGTGTCCCACCAGTGAAGGACGACGGCGCGGCGGGCACGGGCGGCGGGGACGGACGGTCCCGTCTGCGGACGGATCGCGATCGAGGCGCCGTAATAGGTCGCGATCTCGTGGAAGGTGGCGGCCACCTTGCCGGCCGGTGAGCAGACAGGTGGGGTCCGGTCGAACAGCCAGCGCGCCCCGGTGCCACCCAGCCGCCGCAGCACCTGGTCCACGGCTTCGACGTAGTGGGGAAGGTCGTCGGCGGCGGCCAGGCCCGCACGCCAGCGGCCGGACCGAGTGAGCGATCCCACGAGCACGTACGCCCGGGCCCCGCAGTCCCACTCGACCGGCGGGGCCGGGAGCTGCACCCAATCGAACTGCACGTCCTCGACGGTGCCGCAGACGGGGCGGTCCGTCCCGGGACGACAGCATCCGCAGGCCGGGCGCGTCAGATGTGTGCGCAGGGCGCGGGTGAACGTCGAGTAGGCACCGGTGTAGCCCAACTCGACGATCTCGCGGTGGAGTGCGTTTGCCTGCAGGTGCGGGTCCTCGTCGAGCCGCTGCCGGCAGTACGGGACGAACCGAAAGAACTCACTGGGGCGCACCGCCCGGACTCCTGCGGTCCGCTCCCCTCTCACATAGGCCCTGACCGTCTTGCGGTCCCGGCCCAGGCGCCGGGCGATCGCCGAGACGGACCATCCCTGGCGACGCAGGGCTCGGATCTCCTTGTAATCCTCCGGGCTGAGCACCCGAACCCCCTGACTGTCGAATTTCGCCACTGCACACGGCCTTTGGTGAACGGCGACTGCACGACAGGCTTCCGACACATATGCCAGTGGCAATTCGGAGACCGCAGTCGCCCCATTCGGGATGTGAGGTGGAGCTCTTTGGTTGATTCACATGGCCGCGCGCACGAACCGCAGAGGCGTGAGGATCGCCGGCGGAGCGATCGCGCAGCAGAGACCGGTGTCCGTTCGTCACCGACACCCGCCCCGCCCGCTCTGCAGGGGGCCACCGGCCCTGTGCAGAGCCGGTGGCGGACAGGCGGGGCAAGCGGGGACGGGGACGCCCCCGTCTCACAACCTCAGTCGGCAGGAGATGGTCTTGGTTCCGTCGCGATGGAAACGGCAGGCCCAGGATCCGGCGACACTCTCGACCAGCAGCAGACCGCGCCCGCCTTCTTCGCAGGTGACCGCCCGGTGCACGCGGGGAGCGCTGTTGGAGCGGTCCCGCACACCGATCGACAGCCACCGCTGGTCGAGCGCGATCGTCACCCTGATGGGGTGCTCGCTGTCGGTGTGCCGGATCGCGTTCGTCAGAAGCTCGGTGGTCACGAGTTCGGCGTCCTCGGCGAGATGGGCCATGTCCCAGTGACCGAGGATTGCCTTCACGGCACGGCGTGCGGGCCGCACCTGCTCGGGCTCCGGGAACACGAACATCGAGATGCGGCGGTTCTGTACCCGCTCGTAGGTGCCCGGCGGCTGTGTGGAGGTCATGTCCGTCCCCTGGCTTCGCTCCCCGGCGGAGCCGGGACTACGTCCTTCGCGGTGTCGGTGGTCCGGCGCGCTCGCAGCCTGAAGCGGGTTCATGGGTTCGTCCTCGGCGGCCTGGTGCCGGCGGGCGTGGCGCCCGAGGATCCGGCCGACTGCGCGCGGCGGGGCCCGATGAGGTCCACGGCGGGGGATGCGGCGGCGTCGGGTGGAGCAGGGGAGGCGTCGCAGGCCAGGCCGACACCGATGTGCTGTGCGAGGCCGTCGGCGAGAGCCGCCAGGGTGGGATGGGCCGAGACGAAGTCGCCCGCGAGTCCGACGCCGAACGCGTCCTCCAGGCGGGTGCGCAATTCGATGCGCAGCAGGGAATCGAACCCGAGTGCCTGCAACGGGGTCTGCGGATCCAGGGTGCTGGCCCCCAGCCGGAGGACGGTGCGGATGTGTTCGGC
This sequence comes from Kitasatospora sp. NPDC085895, assembly GCF_040702125.1. Lineage (NCBI taxonomy): Bacteria > Bacillati > Actinomycetota > Actinomycetes > Kitasatosporales > Streptomycetaceae > Kitasatospora > Kitasatospora sp. NPDC085895. Next base: position 4,573 of record NZ_JBFBJY010000110.1, read on the forward strand.
CAGGAAGTCCTCGAGCACCCTGCGCCGGGCAAGGCCCGCTTCCGCGGCCTCCAGCTCGCCCCGGATGTCGCGCACGGCGTGCTGGGCGGCCTTCTGCGCGGGGATGTCGGGCGCCTCGGGCGTGATGAGTGCGAACAGCGAGGACTTCCGGCCGGCCGGGGGAATCCAGGTGTCCGGCGGGCCGGGGACGACGCCCGTGCGTACGCGGCCGTGGGTCAGGAGCGCCGCGAGGGCGTTGAGTCCGTCGGCGGTGGGGATCGTCCGGTAGCCGCGGGTCGCGAAGCCGGTGGCGACCCCGGTTTCGCCCCAGGGCCCCCAGTTGACGGCCAGTGTGGGCAGGCCGCGGGCGGTGCGCCACCCGGCGAAGGCGTCGAGCCACGCGTTTGCGGCCGAGTAGGCGCCCTGGCCCGGATTGCCGAAAAGGGAGGCCATGGAGGAGTACAGGACGAACCAGTCCAGCGGCAGCGACGCGGTGGCCTGGTGCAGCCGCCAGGCCCCGGTGGTCTTGGGGTGCCAGACGCGTTCGAGCTGGTCGTCGGTGATGTTGGACACGGCGGCATCGTCGAGGACCATCGCGGCGTGGAGGACGCCGCTCAGCGTCCCGCCGTCGGCGGTGGCTTCGGTCACCAGCTTCTCGGCGACGCCCGGCCGGGCGATGTCACCCAGCACGACGCTGACGCGGGTTCCCAGTTCGCGCAGCCCGGCGAGGACCCGTTCGGTGTCGGCCGAGGGCGGTGTGCGTCCGTTGAGGACGAGGTGGGCGGCGCCGTGCTCTGCCAGCCAGCGCGCTGTGGCGAGGCCGACACCGCGCAGGCCTCCGGTGATGAGGTAGGTCCCGTCCGGTCGTACCGGTGAGGGCGCTTCACGCAGGACGGCGGTGGTGGTGCCGTCGCCGGGTATCGTCAGGACCAGCTTGCCGATGTGGCCCGCGCCGGCCATGAGGCGGAAGGCGTCGGCGGCCCGCGCGAGCGGACGGGTCCGGCAGGGCAGCGGGGCGAGGGTGCCCCGGGCGAATTCTGCCAGGACCTCGCGCATCACCTCGGCGAACATGTCCGCGCGGGTGTGCTGGAGCTCGACGAGGTCGACCGTGCTCATCGTGATGTTGTGCCGCAGGAGTCCAAGACCCAGCGGGGTGTCGGCGAGGATGTCGCGGACGCCCAGTTCGACGAATCTGCCGAAGGGCCGCAGCGTTTCCAGTCCGGCCCTGATGGCGGGCCCGGAAAGGGAGTTGAGGACCACGTCAACCCCCTCTCCCCCGGTGGCGGCGCGGGTCTGCTCGGCGAAGTCCAGGGAGCGGGAGTCCATGATGTGCCGGATGCCCATGGCGCGCAGGTGCCGCCGCTTGTCCTCGCTGCCTGCGGTGGCGAACACCTCGGCGCCCAGGCGCTGCGCGACCGCGATCGCGGCCAGTCCCGTCCCGCCGGTGGCACTGTGGATCAGGACACGCTCACCGCTGGTGAGCCTGGCCACGTGCCGCAGTGCGTACCAGGCGGTGAGGTAGGCGATGGGCAGCCCTGCGGCCGTCTCGGCGGTCAGGCCCGCCGGGATGGGCGCGACGCTGGTCGCGGGCACGGTGGTGAAGGTGGTGAAGAGGCCGCCCCGCACGTCGACGACGAGAACGCTGTCGCCGGCGCACAGATGCCTGACACCCGGACCGACGGCGGTGATCACGCCGGTGGCCTCGAAACCGATGCGGTAGCCCGCTTCGTCGTCGGTCGCCAGCATGCCCATGGCGGTGAGCACGTCGCGGAAGTTCATGCCTGCGGCGTGGAGGCGCAGTTCGACCTCACCGGGGCCGGGGGCGCGCCGAGCCGTGGCGGTCAGGCGCAGGGCGTCGAGGTCGCCGAGCCGCTCCGCGTGCAGCTGGAAACGGTCGGTGCCGTAGCGCACGGTGCGGGTGAGGGCGGTGGCGCGTTCGGTCTCGGACAAGGGGGTGTAGGCCAGCCGGGCGATGTGGCGGGTGTCGCCGCGCAGGACGATCTCGTCCTCGGGAGGGTCGGTGAGGAGTTCGGCCGCAAGCCGGTGCAGGCCGTCGTCGGCGATGTCGGCGTCGATGAGGGTCGCTCGCAGCTCCGGGTGTTCGTGGGTGAGCACCCGCACGAGTCCGCGCACGCTGCTCTGGGCCGGGTCGACGGGCCGGCCGGGCTGCAGATCGTAGGCGGCTCGGGTGACGGCGAACAGGCGTGTGGGCGCGCTGCGCGCGATCGCGCTCTGGGCGGCGGCGAGCAGACGGCGGGTGCGGCACAGTGCGGTCGCTCCGGCGTCGTCCTCGGGCGCGGAGGGTGTGGACAGGACGACCACGGCCCGCGGTGTGGGCGATGCGTCCCAGTGCCTGGTGATGGCCTGCTTGAGCTGCGAGAGGGTGGCGGTGTCGACGGGAAGGTCGAGGGCGTCGGCGCTTGCCCCGGCGCGGTGGAGGGCATCCGCCAGGGTGCGGGCGGAGCCGTCCGCTTCGCCGATGACGAGCCAGGACCCCGGCTCGGCGGGTTCGGGACGCTCGCGGTGCGGCTCGGGCTGCCATCGCGTTTCGAGGAACCACCGGTCGACGGTTTCGTCGGACTCCCGGCCGTGGCGCAGGAAGCGCAGTGCGTCGATCTCGACGAGCGGATTTCCCGCCTCGTCCAACAGCCGCACGTCTCCGACGATGCTGTCGGCCGCGGTGTGGGTGAGCCAGGCGTGCGCGTAGTAGGCCTTCTCAGGATCCGCGAGGATCCGCACGGCCTGCACATGGACGGGCAGCACCAGGCCGTGGCCGGATTCGTGGACCAGGCCGGCGACGACGAGCTGAGCGCACAGGTCCAGGAGGACCGGGTGGATCCGTAGGCCGTGGGGCGCGCTCCGTGCCGGGGCCGGCAGTGTCACGCGGGCCCAAAAGCTGTCGCCCTGCGCGGAACTGCGAAGTTCGGTGATGCCGCTGAAAGCCGGGCCGTGTTCCAGGCCCCGTGCGCGCAGGCTCTCGTAGAGCGCGCCCGGATCGAGCACGACGTCATGGCCGGTGGACAGGGCGTCCACGGACAACGCCGGTTTGCGGGGGGACGGGTCGATCCGGCGTAGGTCGGCAGTCGCCTGCCGCACCCATGCGCCGTCGTGGCCGCGACCGAAGATCGCGCAGTCGGCGCGGTCCGTGCCGCTCTGGGTGACGACCGTTCCGAGGGGCGTGTGCGCGTCGAGGTGCAGCATCTCGCGGAAGTGGATGTCGGTCGCTTCGACACCGTGTGGAGCACCGGGTAGGACCTCGGCGGCGGTCAGGGCCAGGGCGCAGTAGGCGGCGCCGGGCAGGACCGGCCGGCCGTGGACGCGGTGGTCGGACATCCAGGGCAGGACGTCGGTACCGGTGTCGGCGTGCCAGGTGTGGCGCGGTCGGTCGCCGGGCACCTCCGTGTGCGTTCCCGGCAGGGTGGCGGGTGTGCGTTCGGTGGACCGGAGGACTGCTCGCGGCGGGGCGGTGTCGGTCCAGTGGGGTCGGCGGTCGAAGGTGAGTGCGGGCACGTCGGTGAGGTGGCCGTCGGCGTAGACCCGGGACCAGTCGACGCTCACACCCGCGCAGTGCAGGGCGGCGAGCTGGGTGCGGAAGGTGCTGCGCTCGTCTTCCCTCTTGCGCAGTGTCGGCAGGATCACGGGCTCGTGAACCAGTCCGGTCAGGCTTCCGGCGAGCGAGTGGGTGACGACGGGTTGCGGCGAGACCTCCAGGTACACCTGGTGGCGGTCGGCGGCAGCGGCCGCCGCGGCGGCGTGGAAGCGCACGGGCCGGCGCAGGTTGGCGCACCAGTAGGCGGCATCGAAGAGGGGTGTCGCGCGGGGGTCGTCGAGGACGGTGGTGTAGAAGGGGACGGCCGGTTGGCCCGGAGTCAGATCTGCGAGGGCGGTCGCGAGGTCGGCGAGCAGCGGGTCGACCTGGGGGCAGTGCGAGGCGACGTCGACGTCGATCATGTGTGTGACGACTCCGCGGGCCCGCCAGGCGGCGGTGAGGTCCCGGACGGCGGCGACGGTGCCGGCGACGACGGTCGAGCTGGGTGCGGAGACGACGGCCACCGAGACCTTGTCGGCGCCGACAGCGGCGAGTTCGGTCTCGACGGTCGCCCTGTCGAGGCCGACGCTCGCCATGGCGCCGGCTCCGGCGATGCGGGTGAGGAGAGCGGATCGTCGGCAGATGACCCGCACGCCGTCCGCCAGGGTGAGTGCTCCGGCGGTGACGGCGGCCGCGATCTCGCCCATGGAATGGCCTATGACGGCGGCCGGCTCCACCCCGTGGTCGCGCCAGGTGGCGGCGAGGGCGACCTGCAGGGCGAACAGCGCGGGCTGCACGCGGCCGCAGCCGCTGATGTGTTCGCGGTCGTGAACGGCTCGCAGGACGGAGAATCCGGTTTCCGCGGTGATCAGCGCATCGGCTTCGGCCAGTGCCTCGGTGAACGCAGGATCCTTGCCGAGCAGGCCGTGTCCCATGCCCGGCCACTGCGAGCCCTGGCCGGAGAACACCCAGACGGCGCCACGGCTCACGCCAGCGCCCACGTGGCCGCGCACGACGCCGGGATGGGCTCGTCCCGCTTCGAAGGAACGCAGGGCATGGGTCAGCTCGCCGTGGGAGCCGCCCACGACTCCGAGCCGACCGTGCCCCGGGGAGCGGCGCAGGGCGAGGGTGTGGGCGACGTCGTGCAGCGGCGCGGCGGCTCCCTCGGTCTCCAGCCAGCCCGCCAGGCGTGCCGCGGCGGCGGGCAGGGCGTCCCGGGAGCCGGCGGCCACGAGGAGGACGTGAGGCGGCGTGGTCTGCTCCTGCGACGGCGCGGCGTCGGCGGGGACGCGGTCCGGTCCGGCGGCGGCGGTGGTGGCGGCGGCGGTGGCGGCGCTGGTGGCGGCGGGAAGGAGGGTGGTGCGGCCGCGGGTGGGGGCCTGTTCGAGGATCACGTGGGCGTTGGTCCCGGAGAAGCCGAAGGACGAGACGGCGGCCAGCCGCGACGCCGTGAGGATGGGCCAGGCGGCCAGGTCGGTGGGAACGAACAGGCGGGTGCCCCCGGCGTCGATGGCCCGGTTCCAGCGGGTGAAGTGGAGATTGGGCGGGACGAGCCCGCGCTGGAGGCAGAGCACCGCCTTGATCAGGCCGATGACTCCGGCCGCCGGCTCCAGGTGGCCCACGTTCGTCTTCACCGAACCCAAGGCGCAGCGCCCCTGTCCCACACCGTAGACCGCGGCCAGGCTGGAGAACTCGACGGGGTCTCCGACGGGCGTGCCGGTGCCGTGCGTCTCCACCAGGCCCACTTCGCGCGGGTCGGTTCCGGCTCGGGCGAGGGCCTGACGGTACAGGACCTGCTGGGCCTCGGCGGAGGGCGCGGCCAGGACGTCGGAGCGGCCGTCCTGGTTGACGGCCGAACCGCGGATCAGGGCCAGGATGCGGTCGTGGTCACGGAGCGCGTCCTCCAAGCGTTTGAGAACGACCACGCCGCATCCCTCGCCGCGCACGAAGCCGTCCGCGGCGGCGTCGAACGTGCGGCACCGGCCGGTGGGCGAGAGCATCCCCATGCGGGCGAAGGACATGGTCGTTCTTGCGCCGAGCATCAGGGTGACGCCGCCGGCCAGCGCGAGATCGCACTCGTCGTTGCGCAGGGCCTGGCAGGCCAGGTGGACCGCCACGAGCGAGGACGAGCACGCGGTGTCCAGTGCGACGCAGGGGCCCTGCAGGCCCAGCAGGTAGGAGATGCGCCCGGGGGCGACACAGTGCCCGTTGGTGAGGATCGCTCCCTCGAGTTCCCGGGGCTGGCCGGCGAGGGACTCCATGTAGTCGGTGTAGCTCAGGCCCGAGAACAGTCCCGTGGACGTTCCCGCCAGTCGCTCCGGAGGGAGGCCGGCGTGTTCGAGGGCTTCCCACGTCACCTCCAGGAGCAGCCGGTGCTGGGGGTCCAGAACATCGGCCTCCTTGCCCGAGACCCCGAAGAAGTCGGCGTCGAAGCCGGCGACGTCGCGGAGGTAACCTCCCCATCGCGGCATCTGCCCGGCGCTGCCGACCGGAACGGCGGGAATCTGTCCGGCGCGGGTGACCGGCGGTTCGCCGACGGCGTCGCGGCCGGCTTCGAGCAACCGCCACAGGGCGGCGGGCGAGTCGGTGTCGAGGGGAAGGCGGCATCCCATGCCGATGACGGCAATGTGCGTGTCGGCAACTCTCGGGTTCTCCGCGTGGCCCATCACAGGGTCTCCTTGCGCTTGCACGAACGGACGGGGAGCGCTCGCCGTGCGGCGGCGCGGGTGGCGGCGGCCGCGGTCAGTCGGCGTCCGGGCTGCCCAGCAGGATGGCGCTCTTGACCCCACCGATCTGGTAGTTACAGGTCAGCGCGTAGTCGAACTCCAGGCGCCGGGTGTGGACGCCGGGGACGGGATCGAAGCGGATGTTGTCGGCAGGCTCCTCGCAGTTGGCGGTGGGGCACACCTCGCCCTGCTCCAGCATCAGGAGGGTCAGGGCGACGCCCAGAGCCCCCGCCGGGGCGCCGTTGTGGCCGAAGCAGGCTTCCTGGGAGGTCATCAGGAGGTCTTCCACGCCGTCGCCGTACAGCTGCTGGACCGCGTTCGTCTCGAAGGCGGTCACGACGACGTCACCGTCGCTGCCGCCGTGGATGTAGGGCACCTGACCGATGTCCCACCGGTCGCCGAGGCACTTGCGGACGGCGGTGACCAGGGAGGCGCCGCTCTCGTCGCTTGCCAGGGGGTTGGACAGGCCGTCCCGGGTCATGCCGTGCGACAGGACCTGCCCGTAGATGTAGGCTCCGCGACGCTCGGCGCGGTCACGGCTCTCCAGTACCAGGGTCGCCGATCCCTCCCCGTGGTTCACGCAGTCGGCCCGCCGGTCGTAGGGCCTCATGACCCGGTCGAAGGACGGGAGGAGCTCGGGCATGCCGTCGACGCGGATGGACTCGTATGCGCCTTGGGCTCCGTGCAGCAGGCGCTGGACGTTCTGGATCACGTCCACGCCGAAGACGTCGACGCCGGTGATGACGGCGAGGTCGATGTCGCCGGCGGCGATCATGCGACGGGCGTTGCCGATCTGGACGGCGGACGAGGCGCAGCCGCACGAAACGGTGAAGCAGGGCCCGGTCGTGCGCAGCAGCGCCCCCTGGACCAGTGCCACGTCGGAGGGGGTGAGTCCCTGCTGGGCCCTGACGAACAGCTCCATCGCCTGGTGGGGGGTGGTGGTGCGCGCGTCGGCGTGCAGGACTTCGAGGTAGCTGGCGATGTTGGCGTCGATGCCCCCACGGCCGACCAGGACCGCAGCGTCGGTGAGGTCGCCGTTTCGGATGCTCAACTGGGCGTCGGCACAGGCTTCGACGAGGGAGACCAGTCCGTAGCGGTGGGCGTTGGTGTAGTGCCGGGAGAAGATGCCCGGCACGTCGGGCAGGCGTTCCGCGAAGGCCGTCTCCGGCAGTTCGACGGAACCGTAGTAGACGCCGTGGTGCTTCAGGCACGAGCGGCCGTGGGAGGCCACGTCCCAGACCTCGCCCACGGTGAACAGCGGTTGCTCTTCGCCCGGCAGGCAGAACCCCATGCCGGTGACGACGGTGTCCGTGCCTCGGGAGCGCCCGGGGGAGGGCCGGCTCACGAGGCACGTCCCAGGGGCGCGGGGCTGAAGCTTCGTACGCGTGCAGGAAGGTCACTGATCACTGCTCACCTCGGGTTGTGGGGAGGGATGTTGAGGGAGGGGCTGCGCCGGTGGCCACGGGTGGTCCCGGGGGCCCGGCATCGGTGTCGGGTGCCGGGGAGGCGGTGACGAGTCGTGCTACTCGGCCACGGCGGTCCGGTACGACCACCGGTAGACGGGGATCAGCACGTCCCCGACGTCCTGGAAGCGCCTCGTGAACTCGAAGTGCTCGTAGCCGTTCCCGCGAGGGATCTTCAACCGGTCCTCGATGACGTCGGTCTCTACTTCGTGGATCTCAGGAATGTCACTCGGTCCTCCTCTGAGGAGGACCATCAGGCGGCTGGACGTGGCACTCACCTCACCGATCGGAAACGATCTGGATTCCACGCAGAAGAGTCGGACCAAGTGCTGATCGCACACGCTCCAAATACCCGACCTCAAGAGAGTTAACCCAGAAAAACAAACGGCGCACGAGGCACACCAGGGGGCGCACACGTTCCGGTCCCCACAGGCCACGAGAAACAGGAAGCCGACCTCCCATGATTCGCACCAGGCACCCGAAAGCTGCGGGTGGAGCAAATATGAATACTGCATCATGCTCGCATCGAATGTCCATTATGAGCAACAAAACACCAGGTCAAGGCAGCACTCTGGGCGATGTTCGCGCACGTTCTCCGCTCGGGAGTGGACCACATTCGGGAATCGCACTGCGGATTTCGAAGGTCGCCCGGCCGGACCTTTGGTCAGCGCTCACCAAAAACGGCCACGAGCAAGCCCCCTAATCGTCACGGAGTTCCCGGGCCGTAGCGCCGAAGAGGAGGTGCGCCCCGAAAAGAACCCAATGCCGCATTCATCGGCAAGCGACCCATTGCCGAGCGCAACACCTATTCTGCCGCGAGGAATAACTCGCCGACTTGGCCGAAATCGGCCTTGTCCGGCCCTGCGGATCTCGAGAAAGAGGACCCATGTCGTCGCCGGTTCTCCGCGCCGTCGTCCCTTCGCAGGGGCCCACGACCAGGGGCGCCTCCGTGCTGCGGCTCGGCGCGGGACTGACCGAAACCACGGCGGTCCTGTTCGGCAGCACACCCGCCCTCGGCTTCACCGTCGGCTTCGACGGCGCCGTCACGGCCGTCGCCCCTCCCGGAACCGGCACCGTCCGGATCACGGTGGCCACAGCAGCCGGCACCGGCAACGGCGCCTCCTGCACCAGCGCGCCGCACGACGATCGGGCAGCTGCTTCGACGCGCCGGTCGAACACCGCGATCGGGGTGGGGTGCCGGCGCCGGCGACACCTGGCAGCGATCTGCCAGGAACCCGGGGCCGCCGTTCCGTCCGTGCGCGAGTCCCGCGTTCGCAGCGGGCCGGCGGGGCCGCGGCCCGGGGGGGGTGCGGACGAGAAGAAGGCGTTCCGGGGCGTGCCCGACCGGGACGGGCACGAGGTCCCGAACCCGGCGGCCAGGCGCACGGCGACCCGAAAACTGCACCGTCGCCGCCCGATGGCTGTGCCGGTGATCGAGACCGTTTCCGACTGGGCCGGAGTGCGCACTCGAAACGATCTGCTCGCCGCTGCGGAGGGGGCCGCCCGGCCACGCGGCGAGGCCCCCACGAGCCTGTCCCCCTCAACGGCACCCGCACCGACCGCCCGGACCGACCTCGACCCGGCCACCGAGAACGCGCCACCCTCCGGGCCGATCAGAACGCCGAACTCCCTCCGTCTCACTGGCGGTTCGCCCGCGGCGCAACGCGCGCGCTCGGCCGGATCCACGGCTTCGGACATCTCGACCGCTGCCCCGCCTCGCCCCCGGTGGGGGCCGCGGGGCCCTGAAGGCGCGTGCAACGTCGGTGGGGGTGCACAGACGCGGCGTCCGGTGACCGGTCGACTGGTCCACGGGGGCCGGTCACCGGGCCCCGGCCGTCCGGCGCGGCGGTCGCTCCGCCCGCTCATGGCGGGCAAGCGCGACGTCGCCGTCTCCCGTGGGTGCCGTGCCGGCCCGGGCCGCGCGCCGATCCCCGGGTGGCCTCGGTGAGCGGAATACGGACCGCTCACCGGCGGTGGACGGATGAAGCCGGGCCTGCTCGTCCCTCCCCGGGGTCAGCGGCAGCCGGGCGAGCACTGCGGAGAAGTCCTCGGCCGGCACCGGGTGGGGCGACCCGAGGTCTCGGCGACGATCAGGCCGTTCGAGTCCGGGCGCCGTGCCGAACGGCTGGTGCGTCAGTGCCTACTCCCCCGCCGCCATCTGCCGCCCAGGACGCGGAGAGTCGGTCACGATCTCGTACAGGCCTGGCCCCACGTTCCGGAACCAGCCGCCCACAGCCTTTGCAAGGCGCGCACGGAGCAGATCGACCCGGTCCGCCGCAAGCCCCGGAGGGATCTCCACGTACTCCCTCACCAGCGCGACCTCTTCCGGTGTCAGTACGGGCTCCACCATGAACAGCCTCCAGAAAATCGGCGCACACCGCCTCTCACCCGACACCACCGGACAGGCGACCGCCCCCCGCACCCATTTCGCAACGATTTGAGAGCGGATTCGCCCGCACCTTGCACGTGACGGCCGCGGCAGGGGACGTGGCTCGTCGCTGAGCGACCTCGAAAGCGCGCTGCGGGCCGGCGGGCTGCCTTCGCGCCCGGACGGCGCGGCAGCCGTTGGCCCCCGTTGACCGGTGTCCACTGCCGACGACCGCTGGACTGGGCTTTGCCTCACCGTCTGCCGGAGGGGCGAGCAGCGAGCGGGGCGAAGACCTCAAGGACGCCGGTCGTCCAAGGCTGCGGGCGAGGCCGGTCGGCTGCCGGCTGCCCCGGGGGCAGGGCCTCCGGGACGTTGTGCCGGCGGCGCTGCCGAGCTCGGCGGATGTTGTGTCCCGAATGCGCAACCGCAAGGCCGGTAGCGGCCGAGGCACGGCCGCGGCGTGGCGGACCTGGAAGAGCACGTGCGGACCGACCTGCGACATCGCCAATGCGGCGGCGATCATCGGCATCGAACGCCGACTCCCGGCCGCCGCAGCCGCGACCAGTGTCAGCCACAGCCAGCCGGCCAGCATCGGCCCGGCCCGGCCCGACCTCCGGCGGCACCGTGCGCACCCGAGGGCGGCGCCACGCTCACCGTGGCGAACGCGACCGTCCGCACCAGCCGCACATTCAGGGCGGCCGGCAGCGGAGCGAAGCGCCGCACGGTCGTCTTTCAGGGGGTCGGGCTCCCCAGATGGCGGCGGCCGGGGCTCAGGCGAGGCCGAGCCGGCCGAGAGGGGGACGACGGCGCCGGCGAGGGCGGAGGCGCCGATCAGACCGAACGCGAACAGCAGCTCGGCGCCGTACCCGGCGACCGGCCCGAGTGCCTCAACAGCCTGCGCCGCGGACTCCAGCGGCCCGCTGCCGCCGATCGCGGAGGCGGTGGCAATGACGACGGTGAGACTGATCGCGCAGGCGAACACCGCGCCGAGGACGGCGTCGGCCCGGATCAGCCTGTGGTCGGCGGGCTTGGCGCCGCGGTCGACCACGCCAGCGGCAGCGTAGAGCTACATGTACGGGCTGGCGGTGATACCGATCAGGGCGACGGCCAGCAGGATGAAGTCCTTGCTCGGTTCGATGTGCGGGACGACCAGGTGCTCGCCGACCCGCCCCGGTCGGGGTGGCCGAGGACCATCGCGACGGGGTAGGCGAAGAAGGCCAGCGACATGATCAGGAAGATCTACTCGGCCCACTTGTAGGAGCCGAACAGCATCAGTGACCACAGCAGCACGGTGGCGGGCGGGACGACCGCCCACTTCGGCACGCCGAGGAGCTCGAAGGCGGCGCCGATGCCGGCGAACTCGCTGACGACCAGTCCGGTGTTTGCCAACCCGAGGCAGAACACCGCGAGCGCCGCGAGGCGGAGGCTGAACTGTTCGGGGATCAGCGCGCCCGGGCCTTTGCCGGTGTGGGGCGCCGAGCCGGACCGCCATCTCCTGCACCATCGCCAGGGCGACGGTGACCAGCGCCATGAAGAACAGTGTGCCGTAGGTGAACTGGGAGTCAGCCGAGGCGTAGGTGCGATGCCGGCCACGTCGTTGCCGGCGTTCGCGGCGACCAGGCCGGGTCCGGCGATCAGCGGCGGCGATGCGGCGCCAGCCCTACGGCGGACCGACGGAGCCGCGGCGACAGCCGATGTGGCAGGGGCAGGGGCGGTGTCGAGATCGCGGGTCACGTATGCCGTATCCCGTGCGAGCGTCCAGGGGCCTGCTCGGCCCACTTCCCCAGGCAGGACGCGTCCACGGTGAGGCCCTGACCCGCGCCGCGGGAACCGGTCGGCCCGCTGCGTCGTCACCTACCGACGTGACTGAAGTGATCCCCGCCCTGCCCGACGACCACAAAGAACTGATCTCCGACCTCTGCGGGATCGTCAGCGACTACCCCTACGGGAGCCCGTCGGCGACCCTCGGACTGCTCGCCGACGACACGGCGGACGCGCTCGACCGCATCGGCACCCCGCAGGGGCGCCGGGAGCGGACCGGGTACACGATCCTGCTCTCCACCACGTGCTGGTACGTCGCCGCACGCATCTTCAGCAAGTCCCTCTTCGCGTCGTACACGCGAGCCCTGGAAGGATTGCGGGCCACGCTCGACCCGGCGTCCTGCACTTGCCCGGCCGGAGCCCACCCCACGGACGTGGACGACGAGTACGGCGTCGAGGCCGGAGTGAGCATGCTGTCCGAGGCCGGCCGTGCCGTGTTCGCCGAGGAGTACGGGCTGGAGGGCGAGGAGTTGGCGGCGTTCGACTGCGAGGCGTTCCTCGCCGGCCTCGCCGACGGGGCCGCCGCCCGCATGCGCGAGGCCCACGAGGAACTCTTCGGCAACGTGGACGTCTCCCATCTCGACGCGCAGTTCCTCCACGGCGACGGCGGGATCGACATCGTCGCCCTGCAGAAGGCGATCCGGCGTTCCTGGGAGGACAACACCGGCCCCGTCGCGCTGTGGTCCTCCCGCCGTTGGCTGGCCGGGCAGGTGCGCGACGAGGAACGGATCGGCCTGTTCCTGTCCCTGTGGATGGGCATCGCCCAGACCTACGACGGCCTGCCCCCCTCCTACGTCCGCGACCTGGCCGCGGCCCTGGACACCATCGACCCGGACGCCTCGTGCGAGCACCCCCATCACCCCTGGTCCGCGACAACGCACACGGACTCCCGGTACGAGGCGGTAGTGCATCTGTACGCCCCCCAGGACCACCCGGAGACTCCGGTACCCGTCGAACTCTCGGCCCGCGAACTGTGGGAATGCCCGGCGCACTACGCCGAGCTGGCACGCGGTGCACGGACGATCCTCCAGCAGTGGCGTCACATGCGCGGCGAGGAGGAGGAGCGGTAGGACCCGATGCGGGACCTACCGACCGGATGCCATCCGATCTGCCGCGGCCGCCACCAGGCCGGTACCGCCGAGGGCCGCATCCAGTGTCCACTGCCGGCCGCAGCACTCGAGCTGGATCCGCATCCCACGGCCGCCCCTCGCAACGACGTGGGCGTCGGGGCCGTGCCGCACGCAGCGGGTGCCAGGAATAGCCCGGGGCTCGAACGGGTATGTCAAAGGTCGGACCCGGCTGGCACTCCCCCACGGAACACGCAGCCGGGCCCAGGCGAGGGACCAGGGCCGCCCGGCACTCCCCCCACGGAGGCAGAGGCGGCCTTCGTCTTGCCCATCACCGCTACGCAATGTACATGACAAGCCTACCCAACGCTACAGCACCGCCGACCGGACGTTCGGTTGCACGCTCGCGCCTTCATCGGCCTCCACCTCATGAGCAGTAACACCCGCAGTCCGACCTGCGGCAGGGCTGTGGAGCAGACACCGCCCCCCGCCCCTGGACGGGGATTGACGGCCCCTCTGGCGGACCCGCACACCCTTCTCGACTCTTCGCCCTGCTCGATCACCGGCAGCCGATGGAACTTCGCCCCGCTCCAGACCGTCGGCCGGCAACTGCGGATGGCTGAACGCACAGTGATGTACGGCACCGTGTTCGGTGGGGCGGGCCGGGCGCAGGCAGGAGGAAGGAACTGGGGGCAAGGCACGGGAGGGCTGGGGCGCCCCGGCCGTCCGGGCTGCCCGAAAGGCGGAGGGTATGGCCTTCACCGCGGTGCACGCCGAGCCGGGCCGACTGGACGCAGACGACCCGGGCGCGGCTGGGCCTGGAGCGCCGTCCACCGGACGCGTCCGCACGTACCGCTGACCTGCCCGGAATGCACGCCGAGCTCTCCCCCACCCGGATCCGGTTCTTCGCCCCCGCCACACATCCCGGCGGCACCGGGCGCGCCGGCCCTTTCGGCTGCTCGGACCGTGTGCCGGGGACAGCCGCACCGGCTGGACCACGCGATCGTTCTCCCCGGCCGGCCCGGCAGCCACGCCCCGCAGACCAGTACGGTCGTCACCGCCACCGGCCGCACCGGCCCCCGGCGGCCATCGGGCCCTGACCCCGGATGCTGGACACCAGAGACACTTGGATCTTGATGGTCCGGGTGGACAGGAGTCCTGCACAGATGGTGATGAAGCACTACCCGCCGCAGTTCAAGGCGGACGCGGTCGCGCTGTACCGGTCGCGTCCGGGCGCGACGATCAAGTCGGTCGCCGAGGATCTCGGGGTGAACACCGAGACGCTGCGGAACTGGATCCGGGCCGCGGACGGGCGGCGTCCCGGCTCGCACTCGGCGTCGGGAACGGCCCCAGCGGCGTCGGTCGGCGACGCGGTCCAGGCCGAGTTGGCGGCCGCGCGCAAAAGGATCCGGGAGCTGGAGGAGGAGCGGGACATCCTGCGTCAGGCGGCCCGGTATTTCGCGGGGGCGACGCGCTGGTGAGGAGCCGTAAGGAAACTACTGCCAGGTTCGGCCCAATATCGCTGCGGGGCATGGTAGATGGGCTGTTGTGGCGATTCCGGATGATGTCCTTGCG
>NZ_JBFBJY010000111.1:0-18947 GCF_040702125.1 Kitasatospora sp. NPDC085895
CCTTGAGAAGCTGAATCATCACAGGTCGAGGCACCCTCCTACGCCTATCTCATGCTCCGTCACTAAGCCTGGTCACCACGGTGAATTGGTGAGGCAAGGGCCCGGGCCAGAGGTGGCGCGGCCGGTGGCGGCCGCGCAGGTGGACCGCCGTCGGACGGTCACCGCGCCGGTGGGAATTCGTGCCGGACGTTCCTTCCACTGCCGAGTGGCTGCACGCCCCGGCTCCCGCTGAGGGCGTCCACCAGTAGCGGGCCGCGCCCGGAGGCGGCGGTCTCGCCGGGGGGCCGGCGACGTACGGGCCGATCGCGGACACCCCACCGGAGCAGGTGAGGGGCTGGGGTGCCGCTCAGCGGGGAGAGCCGTCAGGGTGAGGGCGGTGCGGCTGTCCCGGTGGACCGGTCGCCGCTGGAGGCGGCGGTGATCACGTGCGTGCCGGGGGGCCGCCAGGGGAACGGTGCCCAGGACCGTGTGGGTGGTGGGTGTCGGTGAACGTCACGGTCCGACCCCAGGAGGGTCACCCGTAGTCGCAGGCATCGGCCGGGAGACCGAGCGTGATGCGGCGGCGCGGACGGTCCACGGCGAGCACGATGACGCGGACCGGGGCGCCGACCACCGGTGCCGGGCTGTCGGACCAGGGGCCGTGGACCCACCCCTCGACGCCCGGTGCCACCCGGACGAAGGTGCCGAACGGGACCAGCCTGACGACCGTTCCGGGGAGCTCGGCGCCAGGGCGGAGGCTGTCGGCGAACAGGCGCCACGGGTCGGGCTGCAGGGCCTTGACGGACAGTCCGACGCGCTCCCGTGCCCAGTCGACGTCGAGGACCTGCGCCCTGATGCGGCGGCCGGGCGGGGCCACCTCGTCCAGGGAGTCGAAGTACGTCCAGGACATCTCCGGAACCCGCAGGAAACCGACGCTCCGCCCCGACGGGTGGTCGAGATCCACGTGCACGCCGACGTCGTCCAGGTCGCCGGCCACGGTGCCGGTCACCACGTCGCCGATCCGCAGGCCGGCGAGCAGGGCGCGCCGTCCGGCGGCGGGGGTGGGGTTGGTCCGCCACCGGGCCCGGACGATCCCGTCGGCGTCGGGCAGCACCGCCGCGAGCAGCGGCCGCCGATGGACGGGCTGGAGCGGGACGAGGCCCGCCCGCCGTCCCGGACCGGTGGGGACGGCAGGGTGCGGGCCGTCGGCCCGGCCCATCCAGGGTTCGGCGACGCGCTCTGCAGGGAAGGTCCCGTCGGCCTCCTGGCGGACGAGCAGGTGGGGGTGGCTGCCGGCGCGGATCTCGGCGCGGACGGCCTCGATGTCTTCGGTCAGGTCCGGCCACACGGCCGGCGGTGCCCGCGGCACGAGGCGTCGGCGGACGGCGGTCACTGCGGCCTCGGTCGCCAGTCGGTGCCAGCGGCGGCCGTGGACCGCGTACTCCTCCTCCAGCAGGACGGCCTCGCGTTCGGCGACCAGGCAGTGTACAGCGGTCCAGAACACCCCGTCGGCGGACGGCCGCACGTCCGTCTCGTCGAGGGCGGGGTCGTAGGGGGAACGCCCGGCCTTCTCCGCGAACAACCCCAGGCTCCGAGCCCCGGCCAGCGCCGCCCGGAGTGGGCCCGCGCCGCCGTCGAAGCCGACGAACAGGTCGTCGCGGTGACCGGGGTGGAGGAAGAACCGGCGGCCGGCCCGCAGCCTGCACCAGGCGCCCTCCCGCTGGAGAACCGCCCGCAGGAGTGTCAGGCCGGCAGCCGCCGGCAGGGTGGCGCCGTCGTGGAAACCGGTGGGGTCACCGGGGAACACCCCGGCCGGGCCGTCCGGCCCGCCGGAGCCCCGGGTGGAGAAGGAGAAGAAGCCCTTCACCGTCGGACTGCCGATCACCAGCCGCTCCGCACCCACTTCCCGGACGAAACCGGCGGCGGCATCGGAGAGGACCGCGGCGGTCCGCGCGGGTGCGGTACGCATCGGGGGAGCAGTCGTCGTACTCCGCCTCGGTCACAGGCTCGTACGGGGTGAGGCGGTACACCTGGACCGCCATGTCAGCGCCCCGTTCGGTCCGCCGTCGCTGCAGGGGCGGAGTGCCCGCGGACGGAAGAAATGATCATCCGGCCACCCCAGGGAGGTGGCACCGTGTCGGGCAAGACCCGCCGCGACTCCGCGACCTGATGGCCGGAGGAACCAGTCGCGTCCCGGCCGTGTGCTGCACAAGACAGGTGCTGGACAAGGTCGGTGTGCCGCCCGGGACGTCGGGCCGTCGGGGTGTGTTCGAGCCGGGCGGAGCGGGTCGGGCGACCAGCGGCCGGGGTGGGCGCGACACGGTTCCGTCCGTACCGGGAAACCCTACGGTGCGAACCGGCCGCAGGTCCGGGCTCACGGGTCGTCCGGGTCACGGGCGCACAGGAGCACTCCGGGCCGGACGGCGCACCGACGGGCCGGCGGCCGCACGCCGGGGGCGCGCCCACCACGCTGTGTTCAGAGGCGGACGATGACGAGGGCGGTGTCGTCGGTGACGCCGCCGGTGGGCAGCAGGTCGGCGAGGACGGCGTCGGCGAGGGTGTCGGGGTCGGGGTCGGGGTCGGGTGTGTCGGGCCCCGCGGTCGTGCGGTGGCGTGCGAGGGAGTCGGTGAGGGCGGTCAGGCCGGTGTCGATGTCCTGGCCGCGGCGTTCGATGAGGCCGTCGGTGTAGAGGGCGAGGACGTCGCCGGGGCCGAAGTCGACGGTGGCCTGGGGGCGGGGGGTGGGTTCGGGGTGGGCGTCCAGCGGTGGGTCGGTGGCCTCGTCGAGGAGCACGGCGGTGCCGTTCGTGCGCAGCAGCACCGGGGGTGGATGTCCGGCACTGGAGTAGGTGATGGTGTGCTCGTCCCAGTCGAGGAAGCAGGTCACGGCGGTGGTGGATTCGGCGCCGTCGAGGAAGTGGGCGTAGCGGCCGAGGGCGTCCAGGGCCCGGGCGGGGCCGTCGGCCACGAGCGAGGCGGCGGAGAGGGCGCTGCGGAGCTGGCCCATGACGACGGCGGCGGCCAGGCCGTGGCCGACGACGTCGCCGACGGTGACCGCGATCCGGTCGCCGCCGGGCAGGGGGATCAGGTCGTACCAGTCGCCGCACACGTTCAACGCGGCGGTCGCGGGCCGGTAGCGCACCGCGGTGCGGTGGGCGCGGATCGGCCGGGCCGGCGGGAGCATGGCGCTCTGCAGGGCGAGGGCGACCTCCCGCTCGCGGGCGTTCGCCTGGCGCAGCCGCTGGTTGACCTCCTCGAGTTCACGCAGCCGGCTGTACAGCTCCGCCTCGACGCGCAGCTCCGCTCCCGGCCCGCCGGCGGCACGGATCAGCGCCGTGACCTCCTCCACCCGGTGGATCACCAGCACCACCCGCCCGTCCGGCGCGAACACCGGCGCATTGACCGGACTCCAGTACCGCTCCTCCCACCGGCCCGGGGCAACCTCGACGTCGTAGCGCTGCACCGCCATCACGTCGCGCTCCCCGCCGGCCAGCACCCGCCGCAGCGACGCCTCCAGACTCAGCATCCGGGAAGCGTCGACGTCGTGCGGCTGCCGCGGGAACGCGTCGAACAGGTACCGGCCCACCACCTGCTCCCGGCTGCGCCCGGACTGGCGCAGGAAGGCGCTGTTGGCGGCGGCGAACACCAGCTGCGGGGTGAGCAACGCGACCGCGCCGGGCAGCGCCTCGAACACCGCCGCGAAATCGACGTCCGTCTCCGCCATGCGCTCCTGCCTCGCCGTGGATCGGTGTGGTCCGGGTCCGGCACAGCCGCACGGGAGCGGCCGCCGCCGATGTGTGGGGGGGGGGCTTCCCGAGGCCATCGGCCCGACGCCCGTCCGGAAGCGCTTTTCCGCCGTCACCGCGGGGGCTCGGCCCGCCGGCCGGCCCGGGTGTCAGGGCAGACGCAAGGTCTGTCCGGTCAGGATGAGGTCGGGGTCGTCGCCGATGGTGTCGTGGTTGGCCTGGTAGAGGGCGGGCCAGCCGCCGTCCACCTGCTGTGCCTGGGCGATGGCGTCGAGGGTGTCGCCGTCCTGGACCACGACGGTGGCGGTGTCCGCCGGGGCGGGTTCGGTGTCCGTGTCCGGTTCGGCGGTGGGCTGCCGGGTGGTGGGCTGCCGGGTGGCGGGCCGGGGCGCGGGCACCGCGTGGTGGGCGCTGGTGCTGTGGCCGGTGCGGGCGCCACAGGCGGGCCAGGGAGTGAGGCCGCGGCGGGCGGCGAGGTGCTCGGCGACGGCGATCTGCTGCTCGCGGGTGGCGAGGTCGGGGCGGGCCGCGTAGGCGGTGCCGCCGTTGGCGCGCCAGGTGCTGGCGGTGAACTGCAGGCCGCCGTAGTAGCCGTTGCCGGTGTCGGCCTGCCAGCGGCCGCCGCTCTCGCAGGCCGCGATGCGGTCCCAGTCGGTTCCCCGCCCATCGGCCGCCGTGGCCGCGCTCGCCGTGGTGGCGGCGCCTGCGACGGCGGACGCGGGGTGCGCGGGGGTGGCCTGTGCGGAGGCTGCGAAGGCGGTCCACAGTCCGGCCGCGCAGGCGAGGGCGAGGAGCAACCGTAGGATCCGGTGGGCGACGGACATGGCGGAGCACTCCCCGAGAGGGTCGGCGATCGGACGGCCGGCGCCCCGGGGCACCGCCCCTCCAGCGATCGCACACCCCGGCCCACAGCCCCGGCCGACACACCGCAAGCGTCACCCGGGCGGCGCCGCCGAGCCACCCGCACACCGCACGGACCGGCCGGATGGCGGCCCGCGGGCGTGCGCCGGGCGCGGACCGGCGCGCAGCCCCGCCGGACGGCGGTTCACCACCCGGGCGGGGCCGCGCTCCCGAAGGGCCCGCGGGGCTCAGGCCGCGAACCCGCCGTCCACCGCGATCGCGGCACCGGTGATGTACCGGCCCTCCGGGCCCACCAGGTGGGCGATGGTGCCGGCCACGTCCGCCGGCGTGCCGAACGAGCCCAGCGCGGTGAGGCCGGCCTGGAGTTCGGCGCTCGGCCCGTCGGCCGGATTCATGTCGGTGTCGGTCGGACCGGGGTGCACCAGGTTGGCGGTGATGCCGCGTGACCCGAGCTCTCGCGCCAGCGCCTTGGTGAGCCCGGACAGGGCCGCCTTGCTGGTCGCGTACACCGCGCCGCCGGGGAAGGCGACCCGCTCGGCCATGCAGCTGCCGATGGTGACGATCCGTCCGCCCTCGCCGAGGTGGGGAACGGCCGCCTTGGAGGCCAGCAGCGGGCCCCGGACGTTGACGTCCAGCACCCGGTCGATGTCGGCTTCGTCGGTCTCCTCGATCGGGCAGACCACACCGACGCCCGCGTTGTTCACCAGGATGTCGAGTCGGCCGAACCGCGTCGCCACCGCGTCCACGGCCTCCCGGATCGCCCGGGGGTCGGCGCTGTCCACCCGTACGGCCCAGGCACGGCGGCCCATTCCCTCGATCTCGGCCGCGACCGCCTCGGCACGCCCGGCGCTGTCTCGGTAGGTGAGCGCCACGTCCGCGCCCTCCTCGGCCAGCCGCAGCGCGACCGCCTCGCCGATCCCCCGGCTGCCGCCGGTCACCAGCGCCACCTTGCCCGCCAGCCGCGCGGCCGCCGTGGTCGTGCTCATCGTGATCTCCCCCGAACTCGCTGTCGTGTTCTCGGACATGACTCGATCATCCAACGCCGGCGATCACGAGTCCGGCGGTATTCGGACGTCGCGTTCAACGTTCAACAATCGATCGGGCGCCGGCGCTCACGACGATTCCCGGTGGCGCGACGGTGTACTGGTCGTGCGTGGCCGCGGCTGGCCGGCCGGTCCGGTCGGGGCGGTTGCCGTGTCCGGCTCGGGGTGGTCGGAGGCAGCCGCAGCCCGCGTCCGTCCTCCGGTGTCAGCAGGTGACACCGCGCCCGGTGCGAGTATCCGGCTGCCCGCGGCACCGCCGGCACGGGCCGGGCGGCCGCGCCGTCCGCCCGCCACAACGAGGCGCGGTCCGGGTGCGCCGCGAACAAACCGTCCGGGGTGTGCCGGCAGGAGACGGCCCGGGTGATCGCGGAGGGCCGGTCCCCCCGGTGTGCAGGCCGTGCAGGCCGTGCGCGCAGGTGGATCAGGTGGAGCCGGCGTCACCCCGCCCGTCGCCGGCCTCGGGCCGCTGCACAGGGGCAGTGGCTACACCGTTCCTCATCGGTCTCGGCCTCCGTGCGGGCCTACGGGCGCGGGCGCCGGGACGGTGGTGCCCGGGTCGCATGCCGAGGGCCGCGTACGGGTCCGCGTACGGTGCCGGACGCGGCGGTCCACGCGCCGGAGCCGGCCGCCCCTCGCAGGGGTGGCCGGCCGCGGTCCGATCAGGGGTCAGAGGTCCAGCACCTGGTCCGGGAAGATCAGGTCCGGGTCGCCGCCGATGGTCTGGATGTTCTTGGTGTACAGGCTCTGCACGTCGGTGCCGAACTTGACCGCGATCTCGCTCAGGGTGTCGCCGCTCTTGACGGTGTAGGTCCCGGTCGGCGCGCCGCTCCCCGGGGAGTTGACCGGGGCCGACGGCGCCTGGGTCCGCGCCGATCGCGTGGCCTCGGTGGAGCCCGGGACGGACTTCGGGGTGTGGGCGGGCTTGGACTTGGGGGTGTGCGTGGACTTGGCGGGCTTGGTCTTGGTGGCGGTGTCGACCTGGGCCGGTGCGCCGCCCCTGGTCAGACCGGCCTTCCTGGAGCAGACCGGCCAGGCGCCGGGGCCCTGCGAGGCGAGGACCTTCTCGGCGACGGCGATCTGCTGCGCCTTGCTGGCCCGGTTCGCCTGGGGCGCGTAGGCGGTGCCGCCGTAGGCGCGCCAGGTGCTGGCGGTGAACTGCAGGCCGCCGTAGAAGCCGTTGCCGGTGTTGATCGACCAGTTGCCGCCGCTCTCGCACCGGGCGACGGCGTCCCAGGTCGAGGCGGAGGCGGCCGAGGCCGAGGGGGCCGAGACGAGTCCGGCCACCGGCAGCGCCGCGACGGCGGCGCCGGCCACGACGGCCACGCGGACTCGGTTGCGCTTGGTGGTGGCCTTGGTGGAGGTGGTGGCAGCGGTGGTCTCGTGACCGGAAGTCATGAACGTCCTCTCGACAAGCCCCGGGCAGGCATGCGGAACCAGGCCCCGGCGGGGCCCACGTTTCGCCACCTCACTCGATGGGCGGCAGGGCACGTGTCCGACGTGCCGTGCCGCCCGGTCTCTCCCCGCCCACCGCCGGCCCGTTCCGAGCGCGGGCCGGTCGGCAGGCACGGCCCTCGCGCCGGGGGTCAGCCGGCGGGCCGTGCATCGGGGTGAACCCGGGTGGTGCTCGTTGCACCGCCCAAGAAGCTACGGGCGGTTGCGGTCAGTCATCAAGCAATTCCTTTACGGCGCAGGTCAGTTGAGTGTTACCAGCGGTAAGGATCAAGAAATCGGGACCGAAATGGTAGCTTTTGAGAGGTTTTTCATGATCGAAAAGGTCGCCAATGCGCCCCCGATCACACCAATGCCTCGGCGAAGCCACCCGCGAGCTCCACCAGAAGTGATCGTCATGTGACGATCCGTCACTGAATCAAGCGGAGTTCCCGCCTCCGTCGCCTGTCTTGGTGGCGCCAGCCACATCCGTCACTCATCGCGCCCGGTGCAGTTGCGCAGCGTCATATCCCACCGGCCCGTGCCGGGCGCAGGAGGTCGGTCGCCGCGCTTTCGGCGAGAGGCGCGCGCCCGTCGACACCTCCACCATCGCCGGGAACTGCTGCCACGTCAGCGCGGCTGCGCACACCCCGGCCGCGAAACGCGGCTCCGCCGCCGCGCACCTGGGCCGCCCCATTCCGTCACCGCCGCGGCGAACTGCGGCGCCGTCGGCGGGTTGGCCATCGTCAGGCCCGTGAGCAGCAGGAACGTCCGCGCGGCGCCTCGCCCTGACGCCCAGCCGGACCCCGCCCCGGCCCTCCGTCAGCCGCGTTGCGGGCCCTTCCGGGTGGGGCAGTCGGCACCTCCGTGGACGCCGGCGGCCGCAGCCCGGACCGGTCCGTGCGCCGTGACTGCCGGGGCGGGAGCGCCGTGACCACCTGCGTTCGCGGCTCGTACCCGGTGTGTGCCTGCGATGGCCGCGCCCCCGGGTCGCGTCGCCGGCGGCCGCCAGCCGCGACCGGCCCGTGAGTCGTGCCTATCGCGACTGGGAGCGCCGCGATCGCCCGGGTTCGCGGCTCGTACCCGGTGTGTGCCTGCGATGGCCGCGCCCCCGGGTCGCGTCGCCGGCGGCCGCCAGCCGCGACCGGCCCGTGCGTCGTGCCCGTCGCGACTGGGAGCGCCGCGATCGCCCGGGTTCGCGGCTCGCACTCGGCGTGTGCCTGCGATCCCCCGCGCCCCGGGTGCTGTCGCCGGTGCCGTGTGCGGGATGAGGGCGCCGGTGGCCGCCAGCCTCGACCGGTTCGTGAGTCGTGCCTATCGCGGCTGGGAGCGCCGCGTTCGCGCGTCGACGGCTTGCACCCGCGTGCGTTTGCGATCCCCCGCGCCCCGGGTGCTGTCGTCGGCGCCGTGTGCGGGATGAGGGCGCACCCGGCTGGGCCCCGGCCGGGTTCGTGCGCCGTGAGGGCCGTGGGTTCGTGCGCTGTGACGGTCGGGGTCCGCGGCTCGTGAGTGGTGTGCGTGTGCGGCGGTCGTGCGCCTGGTTGGGTTGGTGTGGTGTGCGGGGTGGCGTCGGTGGGGGCCGCGTGCGCGGCGCTCTTCGCCGTGTGCGCCGTTCCCGGTGTCCTTCCGTCACCGCTGCCGGCGCCTCGTCTCGGCCGTCACCGTCACCGTCACCGTTACCGGCGCCGCGGCCGTGCCCGACGGCGCGGCCTTCCAGGGCTCGCGGCGCCGCCTGCCGCGGCCCGGCCCCTGGCTCGGGTCGGAGGGCCGTCCGCCGCGGGGGTCGGGTTCGTGGCAGGCGTGAGCTGTCGTGTGTCGGGTCGCAGGCCTGCCTGTTGCGGGGGTGGTGTTTGTGTCGGGTCGCGGGCTGACGCGTACCGGGGCGGGTTCGGGTTCAGCTTGATCTTTAACCTGTGCGGCCGTAGTGCTGGTCGAGCGTCTCGGCCAGCACTACGGCCGCACAGGTTAAAGATCAAGCTCAGTGGGTGGTTGTGCGGGTGGGGTGGCCGAAGTGGACGGGTACGCCGGGGGAGTACAGCACGCTGGCCGGTGGGCCGATCGGCGTCGGCAACCCGGCCGCGGCCACCAACTCGTCGTCGCAGTCGAGGAGTTCCGCCCGATGGAGCGGCCACCGCGGATGCACGTTGGGCAGGTACAGGGTCCGCCCGAAGTGGGTGCTGTGCATGCCCCAGCGCGCGGTGAGGAAGTGTTCGAGGTCGGTCGGGTGTTCGAGCGGCTCGCCGGTGCGGACGGTGATCCGGCTGTGAGCGCCGCGGGGTGCGGGCCAGCGGCGGGTGCTGGTGTAGGTGATGGTGTCCGAGTCGCGGTGGATCGTCATGCGGGCCCAGGTGTAGGGCAGGCGGAATGCCGTGCGGGCGACGACCACGGGCAGGAGCCGGGACGCTTCCAGGGAGCGGAACACCACGCCGCGCCGTCCGTTGCCGTCCACCGAGTAGAGCCGGACGTTCGTCTCCGGGAAGGTGCCGAGGTAGGGGATGCCCGGCAGGTTGAACCAGCCGATCCGGTGCATCCGGAACGCGACCAGGCCGACGTAGGTGGCTCCGTCGTGGGTGTCCGGAACGGTCCCGGCCGGCAGTAGCGGGGCGATGTCCGCGGGGTCGGCGGGCCAGTGCAGGAATGCCAGGTCGAGCCAGGACTGGGTGAGCAGCGTGTGCGGCACCTCGCGCACCGGTTCGGGTGTTACCGGCTCCGCGGGGACGGGGGCGGACGACATTCCTTCAGGGTCGCATGTTCCACCTCCGGTCGGCCTGATGCGGGGTCGCCCGACTGCGGGGTCGCCCGCACTGCCCGGTCCGCTGCGATCGTCCAGTCCCGGCAGACCTTTGCCGGTGGTGTCGCCCGCGTGCTCGGTCGGCGTCCAGCAGTTCTTCCACGGCGGGTCGACCGGCAGGCCCACTACCGACGCCCGCAGCCGGAGGCGGGGCTCGACTCGGGCGAACCGGCGCGCGATGCGGCCTGTGAACCGGCCCGCGATGCGGCCCGTCGTCCGGTCGGGCATCGGCCCGCCGACGGGCAGGTACGACGCCCGCGGCCACCGCCTGATGTTCCTCCGTCGACACGATTCACGATGATCACCGTGGTTGCAGCCGTCTCCCCGCATGCCTGGGTCAGCGCGAGAAGCCCTTCGACCGGCGTGACGCGACGGCTCGCGCAGGGCGCGTCAGGGCTGTCGCGCGCGGTACAGGTCGCGCAGCAGGGCGATCTCGGCTCCGTGGTGCAGCAGTTCCTGGTTGACCCACCAGACGATGTCCATGAAGGGATCATCCGGGTCGCTGCCGTAGGGGTACGTGCTGTGTCCGATCGTGTCCAGCGCGGTCTCGTCGGTGCCGAGCAGCGCCTTCCGCCAGGCCGTGGCTCCGGAGGCGAAGGCGGCGAGCGCCCCGGCGGCGTCTCCGCTGACGTGGAGATCGTCCCGGGTGAGGATGTGGTCGCCGATCGTGTGGTCTGCGCGGAGGGTCAGCATTTCGCTGAGGTGACTCAGGCGCCACGCGATGGTGGTGAAGGGCGGCGGCTCGGGGTGTGGGGGAGACGTTGCATCGCGTCCCCAGTCGCCTGCGCCGACCAGCTCGGTCGCACGTGCACCCGGTCCGTCCGAGCGCCGTCGGACGGACCAGCAGTCGGGCACCGGCTCCCAGAGGTACTCGTCATCGGTCATGGGACCGACCGTGACGCCCGTGCCGTTGCCACTGTCCATGACCGGACCCGCCATGCGGTCGGCGAGGCGCTCGTACGCGAAGTCGAACTGCTCCAGCAACGGAATCAGGCGCGGTGGTGCGGTCATCCCGGGCTCCTGTGGTGAGCGGGCTCGGACGCGGGTCTGCCGGTTTGCACCCTGCCACAACCGCTTCGACACCGCGATACGTTTTCAGCCGGCCTCCGGTGTCCCGCGATCGGGCACGCAGCGGGTCGGCGAGGTCGAAGACCGGCGGCCGGCTGTCGCGTTCGACCGCGGCCGGCAGGATGACGATCCACGTCCGACGTATGAGTGCCCCGAAGCCCCTCGGGGTAGCCGCCCCTTGGGTGCGCCCCGCCCGCCGGCACGCAGCCCGGGACCGGCATCGACCACGTCCGATCGGCCCGGTCGCAGCCCTTCACCGCAGCATCCGCTCCCAGGGGGAGGACACAGCTTCTGCCGGTGATGCGCCCTCGCGGGGAGGGGATCATGACGCTTCGTGGCCCAGCCGGCTGACGAGGCCCTCGGAGGTCTGCTCACGGGCGACTTCATTCGTTCTGCGGTGCGCCCGTTGCGGTTGTGTCCGAGGGGGCGGGAGCGGTGTCCTTGGCCAGTGGTGGTTGTGGCGGTGGGTTCGTATCCGGAGGATGTTTCCGGGGGATGTTGTCCGGGCGCGTCGAGGGGGACGGTGGTGAGTGCGGCGAGGACTTCGGGGTTGGAGACTCGGTGCCGGGGGGCAGCGGTGTCCGGGTCGGTCGGTTGGGTGTTGGCGGCGGGCTGGTCGGCGGGGGCGGCGGCTTCGGCGGCGATCAGTGACAGGTAGGGGCGGGCGGGGGAGGGCTGCTCGTCGATGACGTCGGTGGGGCCCAGGCCGAGGCCGGCGGGGTCGAGGGTGGGCAGGGTGGCCCATACGCCTTGGGCGGGCCGGGCGGGTTCGGCGGTGGTGGTGAGGGTGGCGGTCATCTGCCGGGAGGCCTGGTCGGTGACGCGCTGCAGGGCGACGTCGCGCTGCAGGGCGTCGTAGGGCTGGGGTTCGGTGAGGGAAGCGTCCAGTTCGAGGGCGTCGGGGAACAGGGTGCGGGTGGTGTCGGTGGCGGGGAGGACGGCGGCGATCTGGTGGCCGCGGCTTTTACCCATCAGGTCGGCCAGGTGCCACAGCTCCTGCTCGCCGGCGTCGGCGCAGACCAGGAGCCAGGGCATCGGCGGCTCGGTGTTCTCCTCCTGGGCTTGGATGACTTCGGCGAGGACGGAGGCGAGGTCGACGACGGCGGCCGCCAGGTCGGGGGTGTAGCGCACGCGACAGTGCGGAGGGTGGCGGCCATTTCCTGACCGAAGTCGCACGTGAGGACGTCCACGTGATCGGCCCAGGCGCTGGTGCTGGCTTCCATGGCGATGCCGCGGGCGACTTCACGGACCTGCTGGGCAGTGCCGGACAGCAGCAACACGCCGTGGTGGGGCAGGTTGGCCAGCAGGCGGCTGCCGTCGGCGGCGGTGCCGATGGTGGCGAGCGCCGGGTAGGGGGCGGTGACCTTGGCGGCGGCGTCCTGCTCCAGCAGGTCGGCCTCGCCCGCGGCCAGGCCCCACCAGCCGTTCTCGCGGTCGCCGAACGGGGCCAGGGCCGGGGGCGGGAACGTCGGGCAGCAGCAGGACCTCGGTGGCGGTGACCTGCGCGCCGCGCAGCGCGGGCAGCTGGTCGGGGTGCCGGTGGGCGAGGGTGCGCAGTGCCCGGTCGAGCAGTTCGACGGAGGCGGGGGAGGAGGTGCTGTCCAGCAGCCGCTCGATCGGGGCGGTCTCCTCGGGGACGGCGATGGTCTGGCCCGGCTTGCGGCGGCGGTGCCGGATGATCCGCAGGGCGGTGAGAGCGGCAAGGAAGCCGGCACCCAGGAGCGCGCCGACGCCGAGGATCGACTGCGAGACGGCACTCGGGTCCGGGGCGGCCTGCTCGTCGGGAGCGGCGGGCGGCGGGGTGTCGGCGGTGGGCGCGCTGTCGGTCGGCGGCGTCGTGGCCGGTGCCGGAGTGGCTTCGGCCGGCGGGGTCGTGGCGGTGGGAGTGGGCGTGCTGTCCGGCTTGGGGGTGGCCGTACCGGGGGTGGCTGGGGCAGGGGTGCTGGTGCTCGGGGCGGTTTCGGTGGGCGGCGCCGGGGTGGCCTTGGCGGATGGGGGAGGGGTGGGGGTCGCGGCGCTGCCGGGGATGACGATGACCTGTCCGGGCAGGAGGTCGTCGGGGTCGGTGAGGTGGCTGCCGTCGGGCTGGACCAGGTCGCGGGTGGCGTCGAGGAGCTCGGGGTAGCGGTCGCCGTCGCCGAGCTCGTCCTGGGCGATCTGCGAGAGGGTGTCGCCGGCGTGCACGACCACGGTGTGCTGGGGCCGGTCGGTGCTGGTGCCGCCGCCCTGGGTGGGCCCGGCCGGGGCAGCGGCGCTCGTGGGCAGGCGCAGGGTCCAGCCGATCTGCAGCTCCAGCACGTTGCCGGTCAGGACGGTGCCGTCGGCCTGCCGGACGCCGGTGTTGAGGTCGGCGATCTCGTGCCAGCGGGTGCCGGAGCCGAGGTAGTGCTCGGCGAGGTCCCACAGCGTGTCGCCGGCCTTCACGTGATGCACCGGCCCGGTCCAGCCCTGCACGGCCGCGGTGCCCGCCGCAGCGGCGGCGGTCTGGGGGAGGCTGCCGGACTGCTGGACGGTCTCTGACGGAAGTCAACATCTGCCGGCGACGATGGCCACAGCCGGGCGAGAGGGACGGAGCCGCATGGTGAGGCAACGCTGAATGGTCCACCAATGGCTTCTCGTGCTCGAAGCGGTAACCGGTCCCGCACCCCAAGGAAGGCCTTTCTGTGCCTACTGCTGCACCATCCACGCCTGATGGGCTCGCTTCGCGACATCCGCCAGCACAGCACGCAGAGTCTCGCGGCCTCTGCCACGTGACTTGACAGCGTGGCAGTTCGGGCAGAGCGCTGCCATGCACTCAGGGTGATCTCTGCCGCCACCACTGATGTCGTATATGTGGTCGACCTCCAGGAGAGGCAACCCGGCGTCGGTCACGTCTTTCGGTTGACCGGCGCACTCCGGGTTCTCGTATCGGCCGCCGCAGCGCAGGAGTACCGCGCTGACGGACTGCGGCAGACGGACTGGTCGATCAGAACTGCGCCGACGCTTGCCGTACGTGGCGGACTCCCGTTCCTCGACTGCGTGGACCAACTTCCGATACCGAGCTGCGTTCGGCGGCTCGGCGGACTTGGGCCGGACCGCCGTTGGCGGTTCCTCAACCCTTCCCTGTTCAGGACTCCCGCTGCCGGACCGTGCAGAGCCTTCGCAACGCTGATGCCGATACTGACCTGGCAGGAGCCCGCCCGCGCCGCAGACCGGGCAGACGCGTCCGTCCGGGAGGCTGACGCTGGACTGGTTGGTCGGGTTCGGGTTTGGCGGCGTGGCTCCAACGGGGAGCAACCTGCGGCGATGCTTCGCCTGGAACATGAACAGCCGTGCCTTGCTTCGCTGCGCTGGGTCGGTCAACGCCTTGAACGCAGCTACCTGCTCGAGCCGTGCGGCCTCGAGCTCCTGCCTGGACTCGAGCCGAATGGCAGGCAACTTCGACAGACGCTTCTGGGCTTCATGGTGTTGGTTCTCAGCGTTCTTCAGCCGCCTTTTCGATGCCTCGGCCTCCGCGGTCAGAGTTCTAAGTCTGTCACCTGTCTTGCCTTGGGCGCCTGCCAAAACCTCGATGGTGGTCTTCCGGAGCTTCCTCCGCATTTGCTCGAGATGAGCTGTCGCCTTTTCGATGGCAGGAGGGAAGGCATGAGGCCGTTTCTCCGCAGCCGCCAGCTCCTGCTGTGCGGCCATGAGTAGTTTCTGGACCTCCTTATAGGCCGTGCTGTTGTTGAGGATTCTCTCCTCAAAGGTCTGGCCGGCGCGGTGGGCTTCCCTGATTGCCTCGCGCAGCGCTCTAACTTTCTGCTGTGCCTGGTCAAGCCTGGTTTGGCAGGCAAGAAGTTGTTGAGTCTCTTGGTGGGATCGGTCGAGCGCCGCATGGTAACGGCGCTCCGCGGCCTCGAACTGTGACCAGGCTGAGCCCGAATCCACCGAGCTGATTCCTGGTGATCGTTTTCGGTCGTCGCGGCGGGGTGACCGGCCGGAGGGCGTGCGGTGCCGGCTGGTCTGCCCAGCTCTTCCACGTGCTGTTCCGGTCGGGCCCTCGCGGGCGGGGCGGTCAAGTCGTTGATCAGTTCGGTGGCGCGTGGGCTGCGTCGAACAGGCTGGTGAACGCTTCCTGCCAGGGCCAGTTGGCCGGCGGATGGAGCGTCAGTCGGCGAGCCGAGCGGGCGAGGCGGGCGGGAATGTGGACCAGGTGGGCCCGCAGTGTGGCGGTGGTGGCCCGGGCGTGGAAGGCGCCGGCCAGGCTGCCTGCGGCCCGCAGCAGGTTGAACGCGATCGCCCACAGGGTCAGCCACGCGTTGTTGGCCTGGAAGCGGCCGGAGGGCAGGTGGGCGAGCGGCCCGGACTTGCCGTCCGCGATGACCTGCTCGATCACGGCGTGCTGTCGGTGGTGGAGCTCGGCCTGGAGCATGGTGAACGGGCTGTCGGTGAACACCGGGTGGTAACGCCAGGTGGTGAACAACTCGCCCTGACCGCCGCCCGCTTCGGGGTTGAGGCGGCGGACGCGACGGATGATGAGGCGGGCCGTTGCCTGTTCGGCCTTCCTGCGGCCGGTGAAGGCGGTGTAGGTGGTCTCGGCGACCTCGGCGTCGGAGACGAGCTCGCCGGTGTCCGGGTCGACGAACGCCTCGGGGTAGCGGATCACCGTCCAGGCGTCCTCGGGGATGGCCGCGATCGCGGCGGCGACGTGCGGGTTCATCCGGACGGTCAGCGAGAAGCGGGCTCCCGCTCGGCGGCAGGCGCCCACCACGTCGGCGTTGTAGAACTGGCTGTCCGCGCGGACGACGACTGTCCCGGTAGCGCCGGCCTGAGCGGCGGCGGCCAGAGCCTCGGCGGTGAACGGGCCGGCGCCGCGGGCGTCGGCGGCCTTGCCCCGCCGCAGCCGCACCGCGGCGATCACCGGCCGGGCGAGCGGGGTGGAGACGGCGGCCAGGATCGGGTGCAGGGTGCGGACGCCCTTGAACCTGCCGATCTCGGCGCCCTGCTTGGCGCGTCCGTACACACTCCGGTGGGTGGGGTCGATGTCCACGAAGGCGACCTGGTCCGCGCCGGGAAGCAGCGGCACTGCCCTGGCAAGGCGGGAGAGGAAGTCCCGGTGCACCGCGTGGAGTTGGCGGCTGTGACCATGGGTGAAGGAGCGCAGGAACGTGCCCAGCGTGGAGGGCGCGCGCACCCCGCCGAACAGCGCGCTCATTGCGCCGTGCCGCAGCCTACCGGCATCGTCGATCGAGTCGGCCCCGGCGCACATCGCCGCCACCATCGTCATCGCCTTCGCGCCCGGATTGGCACCACCACCGTTGCCGGCCCCGGCGATGCGTACCCGGTCCGCGATCAGGTCGGGCAGGCCGAGGCGCTCGGCAAGGCGGACCAGCGGGACCAGCCCGGCGTCCGCGATCAGATTCCGCTCGTCGAACGTGACCGACACCGCGCGCTGCGGCATGAGAGACTGCATCCCGGAGATGCTCCTGCGATCCGGTGGATGTAACCCTAGACAAGTCACATCTTCCAAGGTCAAAGGGCATCTCTTTTTTCATGTCCAGACGCTGGAACGGCTATCGGCCGGTGGATCCGGGCTGAGGCATCGTCTAGAGACGTGCTTGCCTGCACCTGCTTTCCGCTCACCGCTACCCTCCCAGGTCGATGCCGACATCCTGGCGTGCGCAAACGATCCCTTCAAGTTCGAAATGATCGCCGACCCGGTGCACGTGGACGGCCCATTGCTCCTCGTCGGACCACACAAGGGCCTGAACGTAGGCTGGGCCAGGGGAGCTCAGCGATGCGCGTCGCGCAGGTGGGTCTCTGCCAGTTCGACGGCGTGGTCCTGGACGCAGCCGCCCGGATGCGGCTCGGTGGCGGGAGCCGATGCACAGGTAGGTGGCTGTGCTGCCTCTTCAGCCTTACGCAGCCGGTCGGCCAGAATCGCGCTGGCGAGTGCGAGGTGGGTGATCTGGTCGGCCCTGCGCAGGCGGGGTCGGGCGCCCCCTGTGCGGCGCAAGGGCGACAGCGCCCCGTCCTCCCCGCGCAGGCGGGAATCTCTTCGTGATTGCCGGCGTCACCTCGAGCAGCGGGGTGCGGCTGCCGTCCCTCAGGACCAGGCCAGCGAACCGGCATCTGCGTGACCATGGGACTGGCCTATTTGGGAGTTCCCCTCGGCTGTCTGGGGGGTCAGAGGATGTTCCATCGGAGGTCACTGTTCGCATGGCGAAGCCCCTTTACCCGACGCACCACCTCGGTCAGGGTGGGCGTATTCGCGGCGGCCCGTTTGGCGTTGGTGGTGATCATCCGCAGTTCCCGGAGGTCGCGCAGGACGGTGTACCCGCTCCATGAGGTCACGTCGAACCCGTATGTGTGGGCGAAGTCCTGGTAGTGGGAGGGCCCGTAGCCGAACCTGCGGCAGTGGATCTCCACGGTGACGAGGTCCAGCTCGGCCGGGCCGTGGCATGCGGTGTCCCAGTCGCACAGGACCGCGCCGTCCAGGTGGTGGAGTGCGTTCCGGTGTTGGGGGTCGCCTTGCAGGAGGCCGGTTGGCAGGGCGAAGCGGACCTTTTCGAGATCTTGTTCCAGCTGATCCACACGTGCCGACAGGTATTCGATGTCGGTGGTCGGCAGGGCAGTGGTCGCGTCGAGTGATCGTCGGATGGCCGTGACCGTGTCGAGCGGCCGGATTTCGAAGGGCGGTGGGGGAAGGCGATGCAATGTGCGGAGAGGTGTCGCCAGGTCGGCAGCCGGCACGGGGGTGTCCGGCTGCGGCAGGTACTCCCAGAAGGTCACCGTGTGCGCGCCGACGGCGACCGGCTGATCCACTGCCAGCAGTTCGACGGTGGGGAAGTTCAGGCTGGTGAGCCATCGGACCAGCTCGACCGTGCGTCGTACGTTCGCGTGTGGGGTGCCGGCACGGGCGATCTTGGCGACTGCCCCGGCAGCGGGGAGCCGGAAGACCGCGTTCGTGTGGCCGCGCAGTATCTGCGCGCCGGACGGATCGAGGCCGACCTGCCGGCACGCGCTCTCCAGGACGTCGGACACTTCGGACTCGGCGAAGCCGCCGATCCGGGCAACCGGAGCACTCATGCCTGTAAGGCTGACGGTCGAATACCCCTTCTGTCACATCCCGCCGGTCGGCAGCGCCAGGATCTCACCGAGCTCGCGCACCGCCCGTGCCGATCGGGCGTCCTCCGGCAGTATGGCGATGATGTCCTGAGCCCTGGCACCGAGGATTTCGGTCCGGTGCGCGGCAGGCACCGTCAGGTAGGTCTGGCCAGCCAGCTGGCACGCCTCCGTGATGCTGCGCTCGTGGATCAGGCACATCGCCTCCTCGAGGCGCAGCAACGCCGGGTCGATGCCGGTCCGGCCCGAGTACAGCGTCAGGGCCTCGGACTGCACATGGCGTGCGCGGGTGGTGTCGCCGAGGTAGGTGTAGGCGCCGGAGAGGTAGAGCAAGAGCCTGCGCAGGGGGAAGGCCCAAGCGTCGTCAGGCTCGGATGCACCCCGCCGGGACCGGTCGAACAGCTCCCGTGCTTCCTTGATCGCCGCACGAGCCGCCTCGGCGTTGCCCTGCCGGGCGTACGCCCGCGCCGCGGCGGCTGCGGCGAACGCACCGGTGGACGTGGGGCGGTTGCGGTTGAGGAGCCGCGCCTCGTGGGTGAAGCTCACCGCACGATCCAGCGGCCCGTAGTAGTACGGCAGCATGGCGGCCTGAACCCGCACACGTGCCCGTAACTCCCAACTACCGCTGTCGTCGGCCGCGGTGCGCGCGGTGCCGTACCACAGCTGTGCTTGGCCCAGTCGCCCGAGCTTCATCAGCGCGTCGGCGACCAGGGTGGCCAGGACTGCGATCATCTCCGACAGGTGGACCTGGACGTGGGCGGGCTGCCGCTCACCGGCGAGAAGGCGTACCTCGTCCAAGTCGCGTAGGAGCTGGGCGAGTATCTCCAGTGGCGGGGTGACGACGTAGGCACGGCGGAGGTCCATCAGCCGCTCGTCCAGGACCTCGAGTCGTCCTGCGCTGACGGTCGTGCTGGCGAGCGTGCCCTCGACCGCCCGGCGGTGGGA
>NZ_JBFBJY010000112.1:0-18468 GCF_040702125.1 Kitasatospora sp. NPDC085895
CTTGCCACGAGGGTGAACTGCCCATTGTCGAAGCCACTTTGGTACATCTTTCGGTGGAGTACCTGCCCGGAAACCGGGACCCGAAGCCGTTCTGGTTGTGGCATTCGGATCCCGACGCCAACGCGCACGACGTCGACCGGCTCTGGCGGATCTTCCTGCGGCGTTTCGACCTGGAACACACGTTCCGCTTCCTCAAGCAGACCCTCGGCCTGACTCGGCCGCGGCTCCGCCGCCCCGATCAGGCGGACCGGTGGGCCTGGTTGGTCCTGGCGGCGTACACGCAGCTCCGCCTCGCCAGACCCCTCGCCCAGGACCTCCGCCGGCCCTGGGAGAAACCCCTCGACTCCGACCGGCTCACCCCGGGTCGGGTCCGCCGCGGCTATCGCCGGATCCGGCGGATCGTCGGCACTCCCGCAAACCCGCCGAAAGCCACCTGCCCCGGCCCCGGCCCCGGCCGGCCGAAAGGCCGCCCCACCAGCCCCACACCACGCCACCCCGTCGGCAAGAACCGGCAGAAAAAGGACAACCCCTCGGCCTGAACGCCGAGGGGCAACCTTTAAATTCAAGCTTATCGCGTGGGCGGTTCTGATTGTTCAGGAGTTTTGTGCCAGCGGGCTTCGCAGAAGGAGTAGAGGCCGAACAGCAGGAAGCCGATCGCTGCGGCGATCAGCAGCACGGGCCCGGCGGGTGTGTCCGCGAACGAGCGCAGCGTCTCGTCCAGGCCCTTGGCCTTGCTGGGGTCGAACTTCACGGCGGCCAGGAGGATGAACAGGCCGGCTACCGCCGCGGTGGCGCCGCACGCCACGCCGCCGATGATGCCCAGCAGCGCGACGGCCCGCCGCGTTCGCGGGCTCATGTCATCTGTCTGGAGATCCTCCTCGAACTTCCGCATCACGGCGCGCACCGCCATCACCACGCCCACGATGACCAGGACGGCTCCGACCGCGCCGACCAGGAGCCGGCCGCCTGGCCACTCCAGCACCCTGGCGGTGTACTCCTTGGACGTCTCGTTGCCGGACCGGCTCCCGGAGGAGCCGCCGACCAGGACGCTCTGCACCACGCCGACGCTGATGACCGCGTAGAACACCGCCAGCAGCAGAGAGCCCAGGCGTCTGGTCCACTTGTTGCCGCCCGGCACCGATGATCCGAACGCGGCCTCGGACAGCCGCCACAGCGCCATCGCCGCCAGCCCCACCACCAGCGCCCACAGCAGCACGCGGCCGAACGGCTGCTCGCCGATGGTCCGTACCGCACCGGACCTGTCGGCCTCGGTACCGCTACCTGCGCCGAACCCGATCCGCACGGCCAGGACCCCCACCAGCACATTGATCACTCCCCGGGCGCAGAGCCCGACCCTGGCCACGACACTCATGGCATGGCTGTCGGCCAGGCGCCGCCCCTGCGACCTGGCCCCTGCGGTACCGCTGTTCTTGACGGTCATACGCGACACCTCCTCGTGCCGGACCAAGCCCGCCGACGTACCGCGCGTCATCGGCAACACCCGACACTTGGCGCCCACCCGGCGGGCGCTCTGCCGGGGTTGGGCCGGCCAGGCAGAGTGGAGTGCTCGGTGCTGGAAGGCACCCGCCAGGTCGACCGTACGGCGCGGCCGGAGGCTACCCACGGGCCCGGGGAGCCGTTCACCGCCCCGTCGTACCCGGCTGTGTCACGGGCGCAGCCGGGCGGTGTAGAGGCTGGGGCGGGCAGGTGTCGGCATGTCTGAGCGTCGTAATGACCTTCGACGGGGTGCTCTCGCTCCGGCTTGCCCGGTGTTGCCGTGACCTGGTCATCGCGGTCATTCGGCGCGGTGGGGCCGGTGGGAGGCGACGCGCAGCGTGGCCCGGGCAGGGAGTTGCTCCCATCCGGTGCTCTGGCGGGCGCGGTGCAGGGTGCTCTCCAGGGCGTGGAGAACGTCGCGGGGGTTGGCGTCCGGATCGAGGGTGAGGTCGAGGGTGGCCTGGGGGCGGTGGGTGTGACCGGTCAGGCGGGCGTGCGCCTTGTGGACCCCGGGGAGTCGGGCGGTGTCGGCGGCCAGGACGTCGGCGAGGGCGCTGTCGTGCAGTTCGACGCCGTCGCAGGGCGGGTTGCCGACCGGCAGGCGTCCGGGGTGCCGGTGGCGCAGTTGTGCCAGCAGCCACCACAGGGCCAGGGCGGCGACGACGGTCAGGGCGGCGATGACGGTCGGCCACCACCAGTCCGTGTCCGTCCAGCGGGTGCGGTCTTGGGTCGACAGGAGGACGTCGTGCGGGCCGGTGAGGGGCCAGTCGGTGGGCGGATCGAGACTCCAGCGCCGGTAGAGGTCCAGGGCACCGGTCAGCACGAGCAGGCCACCGCCGAGCAGGACCAGGCCCGCGACGGCCAGCAGGGTCCGGTTGAGGACGGAGTGAGAGTTCATCAGGTCGTCTCCTGTGGCGATGGGCCCGAGGTCGTTGTCGCTGCGGCAGCACGGTCACGGGCCGCGCCGGCGGGCCCGGACGGTGAGCCGGGGTACTCGGGCGAGAGCGAGGTCGTCGAGCTGCGCTGTCAGTGCTTCGGTGACCTCGGTGCGCACCGTGTCCAGGTCGCGGAAGGCGACCTGGGCGCGGGCGTTGATCCGGCGCCGGCGCACCCTGATGTCGGCGTGGGAGACGCCCGGCACCCGCAGGGCGGCATCGCGCAGCAGTCGTGCGGCGCCGTCGCGGTCGAGGGCTGCCTGTGGGCCGCCGGAGTCGTCGGTGGCAGCCATGGGCAGGAGGTGTCGGCGACCGGGGGTGAGTGCCAGGATGATCAGCCACAGGCCCAGGGCGGCGGCCAGGGCCGCGCCGGTGATGACCCACGGGTCGTCGATGGGGCGGGTGGCGAGTTCGTCGGCGAGGGTTTTGCGCCAGGCGGCGGCGGTGTGGCCGGTGCGCACCCGGACCACGTCGAACAGCAGGAACGCAGCGGCGACCAGGACGAGGACGGCTGTTGCCGTGGCGGGAACCCTGCGCTCGGACCACCAGCGCCGGGCTGCACGGCTGCGGTCGGTGTCGGCCGTGGGTTTGCGGGGCGGTGCGTCGCCGGGCGGGTTTCCTGACGCGGGTTCGGGGTCGGAGACGGCCGGGTGCTGGTGTGTCATGCCGGCTCTCCTTGGAATCTGGGCGGTGGGCGGGCGGATGTCCCGGCGGTGTTCCGCGGGGAGGGCTCGGTGAGGGGGTGTGGGGTGCGGGTCAGTGCACGCGGCCGACGCGGCCGTCGCTGCCCTCGGCAATGAGGCGGCGGATCGCGAGGGCGACCTCGGCGACCTCGAGTCCGGTCAGGTAGCCCACGCGCCGGGTCACCTGGCGTTGCAGCTCGCGGGAGGCCGCGGCGAGGTCGATCGGGTAGGGCAGCTCGACGGCCAGCCTGATACGGGCGGAGCCGCCGTGGACGTGCGCCGACGCGTCGGGGGTCGGCGGTGCGGGCCGCGCGGGGCGGTACGGCTGCGCGGCGAGGGCCTCCCGGCCGGCCCGCGCGGCGATCCTAGCCACCACGCGGTCCGGGATGACGGTGGCGCCGCGCTCGCGCGCCGCGACGGGTTGCGGGGTCATCGGCGCCGGTCCTCGAATCGGGGCCGACGCCACTCCCGGACGTCCTCGCCCTCCAGGAAGCGACCGACGACGAGGCCGACCACGCCGAGGACGAGGACCAGGAGAAAGGCCCAGAAACCGCCGAAGTACCCGGCGAATCCCAGCGCCATTCCCGCGAGCAGACCGAGTGCGGCTGTGCTCATCTCACATGCTCCTTCTTCGGTGTCGCCCGGGCCTCCCCGGTCACGCTGCAGCGTCCCGACAGCGACGGTGCGGGGCCAGGCGACTGCGGGTCAGGCGACGCGGCTCTCGGTGTCGTCGTCCTCGTCGGGGAGATGGACGTCGTCGACGGCGATGTTCACCTCCACGACCTCCAGGCCGGTCAGGCGCTCCACCGCCGAGATGACACTGACGCGGACGTCGCCCGCCAGATCGGTGATGGGGACGCCGTACTCGACGACGACGACGAGGTCGACGGCGGCCTGGCGCTCGCCCACCTCGACCTTCACTCCGCCCCTGACGCTCGCCCGTCCCCCGCCCGGAACGCGCTCGCGTACCGCGCCCATGGTGCGGGACATCCCGGCTCCCAGGGCGTGGATACCGGGAACGTCCCGCGCGGCGGTGCCCACGATCTTCTCCACGACGCTGTCCGCGATGGTCGTCTTCCCCCGGTCCTCGGGCACCCGGTCCGCGCCGGTGGGACCTTGCAGGCGGTCCTCCGGGCGTCCGTCGCCTTGCGGGAAACTGCTGGACGTGTCCGTCATGGCAGGCCTCCTTGACCTCACCCCGGTGCGAGCCCAGCCGGGCCCGCTACCCAGTTGGACGCCGCCCGCAGGAAATCCTCACGCCCTTGGCATAACTGTCCGGATAGCGGACAGGCGAGAGGAGGAGGGGCACACGGCATCGGCGACCGGACGCCACGATGAGCACAGCACAGACCCACACCACCGCCGGCTTCCACGCGCGGTCTACCCCGCCCCACGCCCGGCGCGACCGCCCGGCCGCGCCCCGGGGCTTCCCGCCCCCGTCCACCGCGACCCGCCCGGATCGCACCACCCCGGTCAGCGACCGGCTCCTCGCGGTCCGCGCGGCGGAAGGCGACGACGACGCCTTCGCCGTCCTGGTGGACCGCCACAGCGCCGTCCTCCTGGGCCTCGCCCATCACCTCACCGGCAACCGGCAGGACGCCGAGGACATGGTCCAGGAGTCCCTCCTCAGCGCGTGGAGGCGACTGCCGGGCTTCCGGGGCGACGCCGCGTTCCGCACCTGGCTCTACCGCATCGTCACCAACCGCTGCCTCAGCCTCCTGCGCAGCCGCCCCCTGCCCGCCGTCCCCCTCGACGTCCAGCCCGAACCCGCAGCCCTGCCCGGACTCGGAGCCCCCGAACAGGTGGCCGAGGTCCGCGCCGCAACGCGTGCACTCGCCCGCGCACTGGCCACCGTCGACCCCGACCAGCGGGCATGCTGGATCCTGCGCGAACTGCACGACATGCACTACAGCGACATCGCACGGACCCTCGGCGTCAGCGAACAGACGGTGCGCGGCAGGCTGTTCCGCGCACGCCGGTCCCTGGTGGAGGCGATGGACCCATGGCGCTAGAACACCGGCCGCCCCGCGCAGCCGACCAGACATTGACCGGGCCCGGCAACAGCCGGACCCCGGACCGTCCCGATGACCCCGACGACGCCCGCAAGGAACACCTCCTGAGTGAGGCCACCGAGGCCCTACGCGCCCAGGGATCCATCGGGAGCACGGCCCTGCCCGGGCGAGTCATGCGCGCGGTACGGGCCGAACACCGACGAGGACGACGACTCTCCCGTGGCGACCCCGCCCACGGACATCACATCGACGAGAACACCGCTGCCAAAGCGTTGCGCCGCGCCGCCGACACCGCCGGCACGGCCCGGGCCGGCAGCTGCCGCCTCACACCCGTCGCCGACGGCCGGACCATCCACGCGACCATGACCCTGACGGCCGACCCGTCCCACCCACTGCTCGCCCAGGCCGACCAGGTCCGACAAGCCGTCCTGCACAACGCACGACACACCCTGGGGCTCGCCGTCACACGTGTCGACATCACCATCGACGACCTCCATCCCCCGAAGGCACCCCCCTGCCCTGACCGCGATGCCATGTGCCACGACGGGAAGTGACGAATCCGGATCTTTTACCACGGCGTAGGTGCGGTATCAACGGCCAGTTTGATGGCCGCCGTCAGTGCAGCCGAGCCAGATGTGCACCGTCATCGTCGGCCACGTCCTGGCTGAGTACCCGTCCAAGGTGGCCGGGGTGGCGTTCGGCCGGCGCCGCCAGGCCGCGCACGTACGTCCGTGGATGCGCGGTCGGGTCCAGAGGCCCCGGCCGCGCGACCGGCGGTCAGTGTTTGAAGACATCCTTCGTCTTCGCGGCGGGCGGCGGCGCCCTTCATCCTTCAACCGCCTCACCGTCGACTCCGCCGACCCTGATTGGACCGCCCGACTGCGCGCCGTCGCCCACCGCTTCCGGGCACTCGCCCTGGCCCACCCGAACGTCGTGCCGCTCCTGGTCACCCGCCCCCTCGCCACCCACTGGCCCTGCGCCCCCGGGTACGCTTCGTCCCCTCGAAGCCATCCTCACCCTGCTCCCCCGCGCCGGCTTCAGCGGCCCAACGCACTGCCCATCTACCGCGCCCTGTTCAGGCTCCTGAACGGCCCCGTCCTCGACGAACTCCAGGAACTCGTCGACGACCCCGACGAGACCGACGACCTGCTGCGCCTGGGACTCCACCGGCTGCCGATCGGCGAATTCCTCCTTCAGCGCTCCCTCGCCACCCACGGCGGCACCGCCGCACTCGAATGCGGCCTCCACATCCTCCTCACCGGCCTCACCACCGCCCTCACCCCACACCCGTAGTGTCGCCGCTTCGTGAAAACTGACCCCCGGGCGATCCTTGGGTTCTAACGCTTGTCGCAACGTTCCTTGATCATGACGGGTGTGTTGATGGCGAGGCGGGGACCCAAGCGCAGGCTCGATGTCGAGGCGGAGTACTGGCGCCTGCTGCAGTCCGGGGTGGGCACGGTCGAGGCGTGCAAGCAGCTCGGGATCGGCAGGAAGACCGGCTACCGATGGCGGGCGGAGAACGGCGGCCTGCCGCGCGATCTGCTGCACGAGGCGGTCTGTGCTGGTGCCGATCGGCCTCGAAGCCGATTTCGGGGAGCAGGCGTGGGCGATGTCGTCCAGCACCATGCGAATCGTCCCGGGGCGGCGCCGGCCGGATTCTTCCGCCGGTTTCCTAAAATGAGCGCGTGATCGGCGAAGATGCCCAGCCACCGGCACACGGACGGGATCCCGAGCCTAGCTCCGGCACCTTCTGCACCCCCGCAGTCGACGCACCTGCCGGACAGGCAGCCCGCTACCCGGACGGCGGCGTGGAGCACGCGGCGGCTGCACCGAGGCCGAGAATGCGCGGCTGGCTGCATGCCGGCGTGTTCCCCCTTTCGCTGGCCGGCGGCACCGTCCTGATCGCCCTCTCACGCCGATCTCCCGCAGCGGCAGCCTGCGCGGTGTACGCGTTGTCGGCCTGCCTGCTGTTCGCCACCAGCGCCGTCTACCACCGGAAAACATGGGGTCCGCGCGGGGAGGCGGTCCTGCGGCGGCTGGACCACGCGAACATCTTCCTGATCATCGCCGGCACCTACACCCCGCTGGCGGTGCTGCTGCTACCCGCGCGCCAGCAGGTGATGCTGCTGACCGCGGTGTGGGCGGGCGCCCTGGCCGGTATCACCTTCCGCACGCTGTGGATCGGGGCGCCCCGGTGGCTGTACACCACCTGCTACGTCGCCCTGGGCTGGCTAGCGGTCTTCTACCTGCCCGACTTCGCACGCACCGGCGGTACCGCGGTCGTCGTCCTCGTCATCACCGGCGGCCTCCTCTACACCGCGGGCGCCGTCGTCTACGGACTCCAACGCCCCGACCCTTCACCGTCCTGGTTCGGCTTCCACGAGGTCTTCCACGCCCTCACCATCGCCGCCTTCATCGCGCACTACACGGCCATCCTCCTGGCATCCACATGACGGGTGTCCCGGGCGCGTGCAGAAACAACAGCACCCGGGACAGACCCCTCACGGGCGGCGGCGGGTTCGGCTGGCCCACCGTCATCCACTCCCTGGCCACCCGCACCGAGACCGTTACGCACAGCGGGGCGGCGAGGAGATTCACGTCCTCCTGCCCTGGCAGGACACCGCACGCGCCCGCCTGCCCAGGTAAGCGGAACAGAAATCCACTCCGGGGCGCGGCGGGCTGGGGAGGTGTCCATCCCACCACCCTGCGCGGCCTGTAGGTGTGGTCCGCTCATGGTGATCGAGGGCATCGGGTTCGGGGAAAGGCGGTCAGCGCGCGTTGGCGTGCACCGTCGCAAGTGGCCCGGTAGCGTCGTGATCAGAGCAGTCGTGGTTCCGAGCCGTTCGCCCGCGGTCGTATGCCCGCGGGCGTTCTGCTTGTCCAACATCAGGGGGAACTTCAATCCCGACCACCCTGCCGGCCTCGTTCCGGGCACACGAGTGCCGGACGGTCGGGGGTCGCCGGGGCGGGGCATCGGTGGCGCCATGGTCGCCCCCCGCCGATCCCCCTGCCGGCGTCCGCGGGGTCAGTTCGTGTCGCGCCGCTGGTCGGCGGTGGGCTCCCGGCTGTGCTGGGAGCGGCGGAGTTGTTCGTTGAGGCGCAGGGCCTCCTCGAGTTGGTCCTCGAGGATGATGATGCGGCAGGCGGCTTCGATGGGGGTGCCCTGGTCGACGAGGTCGCGGGCGCGCATGGCGATGCGCAGTTGGTAGCGGGAGTAGCGGCGGTGGCCGCCGTCGGAGCGCAGTGGGGTGATGAGGCGGTGTTCGCCGAGGGCTCGTAGGAAGCCGGGGGTGGTGCCGGTCATCTCGGCGGCGCGGCCCATGGTGTAGGCGGGGTAGTCGTCGTCGTCGAGTTTGTCGGGTGTGTCGGGGCTGGTCGTGGTCGTCACTGCACCTCTCTGGTTCTCGGGAGAACGCATCGAGGGGCCCCGGCGCCGTGTCGGCTCCGGGGCCCCGAAGGGGATACAACACCATCTACCGGCCTGGGCCGGTCCTTGGGTTCCGCACCACCCCTGGGTTGGGAGTGTGCGGGGATCGCGTGTGCGTGACCGGAAACCACCGTCCTTCGTGTCCTTGAGGGAGGTCTGCGGTGTCCGCCCGGACGAAAAACTGCCACCTCACGGGCCGGGCGATCCTGATGGTGCCTGTGCCCTCCGTTCATCCTCTGTACTGACCTGTCACTTTTCGTACCGCTGATACTGCACCTGCTGGTCGGTGGCCGTAACGGCCCATCCCGTCCGGCAGCCTGGCTTCCCGGCCGTACCGCACCTGCGGTGACCTGGAACCTCACTGTCCGGACCCCCTCGGCACGCGCGCCCGCAGCCTGAGCGCCTTTGCCGAGGTCCTGCCTGTCTCGCGACTGCTGGTAGTGCGCACTGCTCGGTACCGCTGGTCGGCGGCCCCTGATGCCTGCGGGCCGCCCGGTCCGGCAGTCAACCCCGTCGCCGTCCTGCAACTGCCTGGCTTCGGTGCTCCACTGCCGGACCGAACTGCGAACTTCTGTCCAACAACCCGGCCAGTTCGTGTCTGCCCGGTATCGCCGACTGCTGTCTACGAGAGAAACGCTAACCCCGCCCGCGGCCAATGTCTACTCCGGCGAGCATAGATTTTTCGATTCCGGCGGAGGAGGTAGTCTCCCGCCGTGCGGTGGCGACACTCCCCGGGCAACCGCCCACCGCGCAGCCGCCGAGGAACGAACGGCCAGCGCGCAGGAGGCGACAGTGGACGACCCGGCGCCCGGAGCACCAGGGAGGGGTTCGAGACGGACAGCCGGCCCTGATCGAGGCGACCACCGAGGCCGTTCGCGACGGGGACGACCGGACCATCCGCCGGCTGCTGACGCGCTTCGCCGAACTGCCCGCCATCGCCGACCTCTATACCCCTGCGCGAGGCGCTCAACCCCGGACTGGCCCCCGCGCCGTGCACACCTGAACCGCCCCGCCCTCCTCCACGGCCAGCCCTCCGTCAAGCATGGGCCGCGGCTGACCATGCACGAGACCGTAAAGGCGGAACCGGTCCCGGGCGGTCGAATCGGTCCCCGCCGTGCAAGACCACCTCGCCTCGTTTCGGTCCCCTCCCACGCCGCCCCCTTGCCGCCAGCGAAGTCCTCCGGAGGCTCATCGGGGGCGGATTCACCCGACCGTGGGCACTCGGCCGTCGCCTTGGGGCCGCTCGGCCCTGCACCCCCGTGTCGTGCGGGCCTACGGTACGAACAAGGGCCCACGATTCGGGCCGCCGGGATCACCGGTGGAGGAGCCATGGCGTCCGCCAGCATTCACCGTCCGCTCGTACTCGGCGTGGACGCCAGGGGCCCTGGTCGGCTCTCGACGGCCAGGGACTCCGACGGGGCGAATCGCCGCGAGCTGCCCGTGCCGGTGGTCAGTGCCTTCCCAGAGCCGGGCTGTGATCTGCATGGCTTCGAGAAGCGTTACCGCGAGGAACTCCGCACCAACGGACGCCAGATGTCCAACACGGCTGCAGGGTTCGCAGGCGAGCGGCACCCCGACCTGGAGGTGGAAGGCACCCTGATGGACGGCGCCCCGTCGTCGGCCGCTGCGGTCGACGTCGCCTTCGACCTTGCGGCCCGGCGGGGAGCAGCTCTGCGCGCCATCTGGGTGTGGCAGTCGCCGCTGGTCGCCCGGGTCGACGAACATGCGGCCGTCCAGACGCTGAGGAGGCTGCCGACCGAGACCACTGCCGGTGATGCCGACGGGCGGCCCGATGTGAGATTGACCCACGAGGTGATCCGCGGCCATCCGGTGGAGGAACCGGCCAAGGCCTCGGAGCACGCGCTCGCCGTCGTGGTCGGGCGTCGCGGGCATGGCGGATTCACCGGTATGCGGTTCGGTTCCGTGTCGCACGGCCTCCTGCATCACGCCCACTGTCCGTCCGTCACCGTGCCCCGGCCGGCCTGCGAGCCGAGCGCATGAGGTCCGACGGTCCGGACACTGCGCGACAGGCCGCGCTCCAGGAGCCCGGCCTCCGCGACACTCCCGACCCGCGCGAGCCGGTCGCCCTGCTCTTCCGGGACCTGCGCACCTCCGGCCGAGGCCTGCCGGACCGCGAGGCGGCCCGCCGTCTGGCCGTGTACGGCCCCAACACCCTCGCCCGCCGCGGCGGCCGGCGCTGGCCCCGCGAGCTCGCGCAGCAGTTCACCCACCCACTCGCCCTGCTTCTGGCGCTCGCGGCGGTCCTCGCCTTCGTCAGCGGGGCGCCGGCGCTGGCCGTGGCGATCGTGGCCGTGATCCTGCTGAATGCCATGCTCGCCTTCGCCCAGGAGCAGCAGGCGGAGAACGCGGTGGAGGCGCTGGCCTCCTTCCTGCCGGAGCAGGCGACCGTGGTGCGCGAGGGCGTGCGGCAGGAGGTGGCGGCCATGTCACTGGTCCCCGGGGATGTGCTGGTGGTCGAGGAGGGCGAGCGGATCTCCGCCGACGCCCGGTTGCTGTCCGGGGGTGTGGAGGTGGACCTCTCGGCGCTGACGGGTGAGTCGGTGCCGGTGTTCCGCTCGGCGGAGCTGGTGGACATCGAGGGATCGCTGCTGGATGCCCGTGACCTGCTGTTCTCCGGGACGGCCTGTACCGGTGGACAGGCCCAGGCAGTGGTCACCGCCACCGGGATGCACACGGAGCTGGGCAGGATCGCGGCGCTGAGCCAGCGCACACGGCGTGAGGAGAGCCCGCTGGAGCACCAGGTCAAGCGGGCCGCCCGGCTGATCGCACTGGTCGCGATCGGCGTGGGTCTGGCCTTCCTGCCGAT
Organism: Kitasatospora sp. NPDC085895; assembly: GCF_040702125.1. NCBI lineage: Bacteria > Bacillati > Actinomycetota > Actinomycetes > Kitasatosporales > Streptomycetaceae > Kitasatospora > Kitasatospora sp. NPDC085895. The sequence continues at coordinate 11,382 of NZ_JBFBJY010000112.1, forward strand.
CGGCCTCGCCGCCGGGCTGTCGCTGGCCGCCGCGGTGAGCTTCGCGATCGGTCTGCTCGTCGCCAATGTGCCCGAGGGGCTGCTTCCGACCATCACGCTGTCGCTGGCCTCCGGTGTCCGCGACCTGGCCCGGCGCGGAGCTGTGGTCAAGCGCCTTTCCGCCGTCGAGACGCTCGGTTCCACCACGGTCGTCTGTACCGACAAGACGGGGACGCTGACCGAGAACCGGATGCTGGCCACGGCGGTCTGGACGCCGCACGGCGAGCATGCCGTCGACGCCCCGGTGGATCCGCCGCCGGAGGTCCGGCTGCTCGCCGCGACGGCGGCAGCGTGTACGACGGCCCACCCGGGCGTCGGGCACGGCGACCCCACCGAACTTGCCTTGCTCGATCTGGCCGGCCGGCTCGACGTGGCGTGCCCACCCGAGCAGCGCGACCTCGACCGGCGGGCGCTGTTCCGGTTCGATCCCCGGATCAAGCTGATGACGACGGCGGATTCCGAGGACGGCACGGTCGTCCTGCACACCAAGGGCGCACCCGAGGAAGTTCTCGCCCACGCCGGCCGGCTGCTCGACGACGGTTCGCAGCGGCCTCTCACACCGGCCGACCGGGCCGAGGTGGTCCATGCCGTCGGCACCCTGGCCGCCCGGGGTCTGCGGGTACTCGCGGTGGCCCGGCGACCCCTGCCACCCGGCCAGGCGCCCCCCGAGCGGCGTGAGGAGGCCGAGCGGAACCTGTGTCTGATCGGTCTGATCGCGATGGCGGACCCGGCCCGGCCCGAGGTCGCCGGCGCCATCACGCTCGCGCACCGCGCCGAGATCACGGTCCACGTCGTCACCGGTGACAACGGCCTGACCGCCGCCGCCATCGCCGGTCAGGTCGGCATCGGCCACCGCGGTTCCCGGATCGTCACCGGCACCGAACTGACGGCCATGGGCGACCGGGAACTGGACACCCTGCTCGCCCGCGGCGAGGAGGTGATCTTCGCCCGCACCTCCCCCGAGGCCAAGCTCCGGATCGCCGACGCCCTGCGGGCCGCGGGCAACACCGTCGCGATGACCGGCGACGGGGTCAACGACGCGCCCGCCCTGCGGCGCGCCGACATCGGCGTCGCCATGGGACGCTCCGGCACCGACGTGGCCCGCGAGTCCGCCACCATGGTGCTCACCGACGACAACTTCGCCACGATCATCGCGGCCGTCGAGGCCGGCCGGCGGACGTACGACAACATCCGCAAGTTCATCGTCTACATCTTCGCCCACGCCGTTCCCGAGGTGGTGCCGTTCCTGGTCTTCGCCCTCGCGGGCGGCGCCGTCCCGCTCCCGCTCACGGTGATGCAGATCCTGGCCGTCGACCTCGGCACCGACACCCTCCCCGCGCTCGCGCTCGGCCGCGAACGCGCCGAACCCGGGCTGATGGACCGGCCACCCCGTCCGCGCGGCGAGAAGGTGATCCAGCGCTCGATGCTGGCCCGGGCCTGGGGCTTCCTGGGCCTGATCTCGGCCTGCCTGGTGATGGGCGGCTTCCTGCTCACCCTGACCCTCGGCGGCTGGCACCCCGGCGATGCGACCGGCCCCGGCACCGCCCTGCACCTGGCGTACCAGCAGGCCACGACGGTCACCTGGCTCGGCATCGTCGCCTGCCAGATCGGCACCGCCTTCGCCGCCCGCACCGAGCGCGCCTCGCTGCGCTCCATCGGCGTCCTCAGCAACCGCCATCTGCTCGTCGGCACCGGCTTCTCACTCATGTTCGCCGCCGTGATCGTCTACCTCCCGCCGCTGCACCGAGTGTTCGGCACCGCCGCGCTCAGTCCCGCCCAGCTGGCGATCGTGGCACCGTTCCCCTTCGTCGTCTGGGGCGCGGACGAGCTGCGCAGAGCGCTGGTACGGCGCCGTACGGCCGCGCCCGTGACACCTGTGCCCATCGCGCCCGGGCCGCCTCGGCCCCCCGCCGAGGTCTACGGGCATCATCCGGTCGCCGTCCTGCTCGCCCGCCACGGCTGGAGCGCCCACCAGCTCCATCGCGCGCTGGGCGTCACCGAGCGCGCCGCCGAGGAGAGCGTCGCCCGTGCCCACCAGATCGCTGCCGGGCACGGCCGTCGGACGCTTTGACCCGGTAGGGCCGGTCCGAGTGCGGTCGAACGCCATTGCCGGTCCGGTCGACGGTGAGGCCGACGGCGCGGGTCGAGCAGGAGATGCACGGCCCCGTGAGCCGGCGGCCGTCCGGTCCCACCAGCAGTCCGACGGGGCCCGGACGGCCCTGTCAGGGGCGCCGAGGCAGACGGACAGTCTGACCGGGCTGGTCAGCCGCCGCGACCTCCTCCAGGTGTTCCTCCGGGACGCCCCGGCAATCCGGCAGGACACCTCGGGTGGAGGTCGGGCAACGCAGTGTCGTGCTCAGCGGTGTCGTCGAGCCCCGAACCTCGTGCCGATCGTGTCGCGTCCGCGCCGGGCCGCGGGCGGCGTCGCGTCGGTCACCGACCGTACCGGACGGGCATCCGAGCAGATATCTATCTCCGACGACCGGCGGGACACCGGAACCAGGAGGCCTGTCATGCGACCCACGCCTGAAGAAGGACACCTCGTCGTCGTCTCGTGCCTGACGACCGGGCCGAAGGAGGACATCGTGGAAGGCCCGATCGTCGTCGGGTTCGGCGGATCATCGGAGAGTCCGGCCGCCATCGACTCGGCGGGCCACGAAGCCGTACGGCCCCGGCTGCCCCCGGGGCCGGTCCAGGCCTGGCCTTGGGCTCAGCCCTCCGTACGCGGCGGCGAGGAGGCCGGGCGGTGTCGGCAGCGGCTGATCGACCAAGAGGTCGCCCAGGGTGGCGGTGCCCGGGACCGAGGTGTCGGCCTCCACGTGCCGGACGACGGGGCCGCCGTGCCGGAAACGGCCGCGAAGAACGCCTCGATATTGGTGCCGGGCTCGCGGGTCCCGGCGCGCTCCGGGGGTTCCTGATCGGATCGGTCAGCCGGCAGGTCCTCAGTCAGGCCGACTGCCGGGTGGCGCAGGTGCGGGCGTGAGACGCCGCGCAACGGCCGGATCCGTGGACAAGTACCAGGCGCTCGCGAACGTGTCGGATCCGGAGCGGGATGTTCGGCCCACGGGACGGTGTGATGGCCCGATCGGCCCTGTCTCCGGGGCTCGCCGAAGAGGACGCTATAGGACGGAGCGGAGCCTCTACGTAGCCGCTGCGTGGGGTCACCCGGTCATCCGAGGAGGTCGCATCCATGCACGAGTCCGAGCCTTCCGGCATCGCCCCGCTGTCCGAGGAGGAGCTGCGGGAACTGGACGCCCACTGGAGGGCCGCCAACTACCTGGCGGTGGGTCAGATCTACCTGCTCGGCAACGCGCTGCTGCGCGAGCCGCTGCTCCCCGAGCACATCAAGCCCCGTCTGCTCGGCCATTGGGGCGCCTCCCCCGGTCTGAACCTGGTCCACACCCACGTCAACCGGGTGGTCAAGCAGCGCGACCTGGATGCGATCTGCATCTGGGGCCCCGGCCACGGCGGGCCGGCCGTCCTGGCCAACTCCTGGCTGGAGGGCAGTTACACCGACGCCTACCCGGACGTCACCCGCGACGCCGACGGGATGGCGCGGCTGTTCCGGCAGTTCTCCTTCCCCGGCGGGGTGCCCAGCCACGTCGCCCCCGAGACCCCCGGCTCGATCCACGAGGGCGGCGAGCTGGGCTACTCACTCTCCCACGCCTACGGCGCCGCGCTGGACAACCCCGGGCTGTTGGTCGCCTGCGTGGTCGGCGACGGCGAGGCGGAGACCGGGCCGCTGGCCACCGCCTGGCACGGCAACAAGTTCCTCGACCCGGTGCACGACGGCGCCGTCCTGCCGATCCTGCACCTCAACGGCTACAAGATCGCCAACCCGGCCGTCCTCGCCCGGCTCCCCGAGGACGAACTGGACGCCCTGCTGCGCGGCTACGGCCACGACCCGATCCACGTCACCGGCGACGACCCGCTGGCGGTCCACCGGCTGATGGCCCACGCGATGGACACCGCCGTCGACCGGATCACCGCCTTCCAGCAGGCCGCCCGCACCGAGGGCGACACCAGCCGCGCACACTGGCCCGTGATCGTGCTGCGCACCCCCAAGGGCTGGACCGGACCGGCCGTCGTGGACGGCAAGCCGGTCGAGGGCACCTGGCGGGCCCACCAGGTCCCGCTGAACCAGGTCCGCGACAACCCCGAGCGCCTCGCCCAGCTCTCGGACTGGCTGCGCTCATACCGCCCCGAGGACCTCTTCGACGAGCACGGCCGACCGACCCCGCAGGTCCTCGCCTGCGTCCCCGACGGACAGCGCCGGATCGGCTCCAACCCCCACGCCAACGGCGGCCGGCTGCTGCACGCGCTCCCGATCCCGCCGCTGGAGCACTACGCCGTCCCCGTCGACAAACCCGGCTCCACCCTGCACGAGCCCACCAGGGTCCTGGGTGACCTGCTGGCGCAGGTCATGGCGGACACCGCCGAGCGCCGCGACTTCCGGATCGTCGGCCCGGACGAAACCGCCTCCAACCGGCTCCAGGCCGTCTACACCGCCACCGGCAAGGCCTGGCAGGCCGAACTGCTGGACTCCGACGAACACCTCACCCGGGACGGCCGGGTCATGGAGATCCTCTCCGAACACACCTGCCAGGGCTGGCTGGAGGGCTACCTGCTGACCGGCCGACACGGCCTGTTCTCCTGCTACGAGGCGTTCGTCCACATCGTCGACTCGATGGTCAGCCAGCACATCAAGTGGCTGCGCACCACCCGGCGGATCCCCTGGCGCGCACCGATCGCCTCCCTCAACTACCTGCTCACCTCGCACGTCTGGCGCCAGGACCACAACGGCTTCTCCCACCAGGACCCCGGCTTCGTCGACCACGTCCTCAACAAGAGCCCCGAGGCCGTCCGGGTCTACTTCCCGCCGGACGCCAACACCCTGCTCGCCGTCGCCGACCACGTGCTCCGCAGCAGGGACTACGTCAACGTCGTGGTGGCCGGCAAGCAGCCCTGCTTCGACTGGCTGACCCTGGAGGAGGCCCGGACGCACTGCTCGCGCGGTGCCGGCATCTGGCCCTGGGCCGGCACCGACGACGGCAGCCGGGAGCCCGACGTCGTGCTCGCATGTGCCGGCGACGTCCCCACCCAGGAGGTCCTGGCCGCCTCCGACCTGCTGCGCGAGCACCTGCCGGAGCTGGCCGTACGAGTCGTCAACGTGGTCGACATCGCCCGCCTGATGCCCGCCGAGGAGCACCCGCACGGCATGCCCGACCGGGAATTCGACGCACTCTTCACCCGCGACCGCCCGGTGATCTTCGCCTACCACGGCTACCCCTGGCTGATCCACCGCCTCGCCTACCGCCGCGCCGTCCACCCGCAGGTGCACGTACGCGGCTACAAGGAGTCCGGCACCACCACCACGCCCTTCGACATGGTCGTCCGCAACGACCTCGACCGCTACCGCCTGGTCATGGACGTCATCGACCGTGTCCCCGGTCTCTCCGTGCGCGCCGCCGCCGTCCGCCAGCGGATGGCCGACGTCAGGATCCGTCACGAGGCGTGGATCCGTGAGCACGGTGCCGACCTGCCCGAGGTCGTCGACTGGACCTGGCACCGTTGACCTCAGCGGACCCACACTCGGAGTGCGGCTCCGGACGATCGATCGAGGCAAGAACCGGGGCGGGAATCTCCCTGGCCTCTGGCGGGCCGCCGGCGCGAAGGCCGCCGGTCTGGAAGTTCCCGGTCAACGGCCTTTCCGCCCGCTGCCGGGGCGGCAGGATTCGCCCCTGCGACCCCTTGCCCCCAGCACCTGCACCCGCGCCCGTACCCGGGTGGGCCGTCGCGAGGGCATCAGGCCCGTTCGGCCCTGTCACTCGCACCGGATGCGGTTAAGGCTCGCGGTAGGGCCGAAGACCGGTCCCGCGCCTCCCGGTCGCTCTGCTCGCGGCGACGCGTTCCCGGAACTGGCTGTTGCCGCAGGTCCGCAGTCGAGGGGAGCCGAAATGACCGCCGTGATCGCAGTCGTGGTGGCGCTCGTCATCCTGGTCCTGATCGGGCTCGCGATGTCGATTCGCATCGTCCGCTAGTACGAGAAGGGGATCGTCTTCCGGTTCGGCCGGATCATCGGAGCACGCGACCCAGGACTGCGCCTGATCATCCCGTTCGCCGACGTCATGCACCACATCTCACTGCGGATCGTCACCATGCCGATCCAGTCCCAGGGCATCATCACCCGCGACAACGTCAGCGTCGACGTCTCCGCCGTCGCCTACTTCCGCGTCGTGGACGCCATCAAGTCGGTCATCGCCATCGAGAACGTGAGCTCCGCGATCAACCAGATCGCCCAGACGACCCTACGCAAGGTCGTCGGCCGGCACACCCTGGACGAGACCCTCTCCGAGACCGACCGCTTGACTTCCTCCCCGCGCTAAGGCACGGGGATTCCGGCCGTGCGTGCCGCGCGGGGGCTTCGCCCCGGGCGTGTGCGCGTCGCCGGTGGTTGGCGCTTCACAGACCGGCCGGTGCCGAGGTCTCCACGCCCTGACACCGCATGCCCTGCGGCGTTGAGGATGTTCTTCGCGGCGTTCACGTCGGCGTGGTCCTGGTGCCCGCAGACGGTGCACGCGAAGACCGCTTGGCTCTTGCGGTTCTTCGGGTCCACGTGCGTGCAGGCGTGGCAGGTCTGCGACGTGTACGCCGGGTCGACCAGCACGATCGTCGTGCCGGTGGTGCGCGTTGCGGAGCGCGCGTTCGAGCATGTGCCATCCCTTGTCCAGGACGGCCCGGTTCAGCCCGGCCTTGGCACGGACGTTGCGGCCGGGCCGCTCGACGGTGCCGGCCGCCGAAGCGGTCATGTTGCGGGTGCGGAGATCCTCCAGCACCACCACCGCATGCCGGGTGGCCAGGATCTGGGCGGTCTGCGCGCAGAAGTCCGCGCGGCGGTCGCGGACACGCCCGGCGATGGCGTTGATCTTCGCCAGCACAGCCCTGCGCCGGTTACGACTTGGTGCGCGATTGAGGGTGGGGCGTGTCGGCCTGGAGGGTTCGGCTGGTGATCTTCAGCGCTCCGCGCAGCGGTCGGAGACCAGGCCCG